>JABDHD010000007.1 GCA_013285685.1 Bacteroidota bacterium | reverse complement strand
ATCCTAAAATTAATCCGGATAATTTGAAAGTTAAAGTCGGGAAATTTTAATGGAAATCAAAGACTTACGAAGTTTTTGAAACTTCGTAAGTCTTGGGGTTAGGCCTCCGCTGGTATTGTCGCCAGGTGCTTTTTTGATTTCTTCTCTGCAAAGTATAATACGATCATCAAAATCAATCCTGCTGCAAAAAAACAATCCAGTGCCAACGCTGAGTTGCGCATTTTGCCTGTCCATGCTTCAACAGCGCCAAAGGTAAACAGACCTACCACGATAGCGAATTTTTCGGTCACGTCATAAAAGCTAAAGAATGATGCAGTGTCAGGAATGTTCGGTGGTAAATATTTTGAATAGGTTGAACGTGAAATAGATTGCACCCCACCCATAACCGCCCCCACAACCACCGCAGCTGCAAAAAATTGAAGGGTAGTAGTTATAAAATAAACCAGCAGGCAAAGCACCGTCCATATACTTACCAAACCAACAAGCGTTTTTACGTTGCCATATTTGTTTGATACTTTTGAAGTAAGCCATGCGCCGATGATGCCGACTATTTGTATCGAAAGGATGATTTCAATAAGCGTATCATCAGGCATATGTAATTCTTTCGAGGCAAAGTTTGCCGCGACCAGCATAATGGTTTGTACACCAACCGAGTAAAAAAAGAATGATGAAAGGAAACGTTTTAATAGTGGCATACCCAAAACCTGTTTAAATACATGCGCCAGTTCCTTAAAACCGCCCGTTATTACGTTATAATTCTGCTTTTTTATACTGGGCACGCCTTTGGGTAAAAGCCTGAATGGTATAATGGAAAAACCCATCCACCAGAAGAAAATTAACAGGAACGATATCCGCGCTGCTATGGGGTTCGCATCGCTATCCGCAAGGCCAAACCATTTTGGTTCCTGGATAACGATCAAGCACAATAACTGCATCACCAAACTACCGGCATAACCATACATAAACCCTTTGGCGCTAACGTTATCCATCTGATCGTCTGTGGCAATTTGCGGCAAATACGAGTTGTAAAAAACAAAACCGCCGCAGTAGCCTATACACGCCAGCCCGTAAAGTATTAACGGGATTTCGAGCGCTGGAACGCCAATAGGTACCGGCTTAAACCAAAATAGCCCCGCGCACGATAAAGCGCCCAACCACGTAAAAAATTGAAGATACAACTTTTTACTTCCGCGGTAATCTGCAATGGATGTGAGTATAGGCAAAAGTAAAACGATAACCATGTACGATGTACCGAGTGCATAGGTAAGCAGCACGGTGTTTATAATGGGATGCCCAAAAAAGGTTACTATGCCATGATTAGTGTTGTGATAGGTTGTATAGAATACATAATAAGCCGGAAATATGGTTGAAGTGATCACCATATTATAGGATTGGTTGGCCCAATCGAACATGCACCATGCCCAGATGGTTTTTTTGTTATTTTTTTCTGTCATACTGGTTTTAAAAATATAGAAATTTCGGGGTTTGCAAAAACATTTCTATGTAGAGACGTAATATTTTGCGTCTCGGACCCGATGTCGGGATTTAACGATGATTCCGGTCGCGGAGCCCGCTGCGATATTTTATGAACCGGACCGGCAGCCGGCAATCAGCTATAATCCTAATCACGTGGGTCCGAGACGCGAAGTATCACGTCTCTACAGCCAGCAGACGCAAAAATATTGCGTCTCTATTGCCAGTCAATTACCTACGGCAAAGCAAAACACACATAACTATCCCCCGATTTACTGCCGATCTTCCCGCCTCCGCAGGCAATCACTACGTACTCCTTGCCGTCAATCGCATACACCGCCGGCGTGGCAAACCCGGCTGCCGGCAGCTTAGCCGACCAAACTTCCTGACCTGTTTTTTTATCAAAGGCATGAATCATTTCGTCTTTTGTAGCCGCCACAAATACCAGCCCGCCTTTGGTCACCACCGGGCCGCCGTACAACTCTGTACCGGTTTTGGGGATGCCGCGTTTGGTGAGTTCAGGATATTCGCCCAATGGCACTTTCCACAACAATTTGCCTGAAGTAAGGTCGACGGCATCCAAAGTACCCCAGGGTGGTTTAATGCCGGGGTAGCCGTCTTTATCCAGGAAACGTTTGTAGCCGTCCATCATATAAGGCACCGGGTTCTGTACGTTTTTGGCGGTCGGAGGAGGCTCTTTGGCCAAAATTGCCGCATCGGATGGTTTTGCCGGAATTTTAAGTAAAAACGCAAGCAAAGCCTGCTTGTCGCCAGCCGAAATTTGCTTGAATGAAGGCATCATATTACGCCCGCTGGCAATGATCTGGCTTACCTGGTCCCCTTTATATTTTTTACCAATGTTCACCAGCGAGGGGAATGATGTGCCGTTGCCTTTAAGCTCAGGCCCGTGGCAGGTAACACAATAACGGTTATAAATAGCATGGCCAAGGCCCTGCAGGGTGTGCTCATCAACATTTTTTGGTACATCGATCATTACCTGCGCCCAGGGCATTTCCGTATTGCTGATATACATGATCTTCGTTTCCGGATCTACTGCGGCCCCTCCCCATTCGCCGCCGCCGTCAAAGCCGGGGAATACCCAGTCGCCATCCTTGCTGGGCGGGGTAAACATGGTATTGTACTTTACTTTATTATACCGCTCCAGCATCGCCGCATGCGTTTCCGGGGAAATATCGGTTACATCCTCCGGCCCGAAATGCTGCCTGGCAAAGGGCTGGGGCAAGGTAGGTATCGGTTGCGTTGGCGACGGCTGCTCGCCGGGTAAGGCATTTGCAGTCGGCACGGGCTTTTCTTCTATTGGGAATATCGGCTGGCCGTTCGTGCGGTCGAACATAAAAACAAATCCATGTTTGGTGATCTGGGCCACTGCGTCTATCGTCTTGCCGTCGTGCTGAATGGTTACGAGGTTGGGGTTAGCGGGCAGGTCGCGATCCCACAGATCGTGGTGTACCACCTGGTAATGCCAGATGTATTTGCCCGTAACGGCATCCAGCGCAAGCAAACAGTTGGCAAACAGGTCGGGGCCTTTGCGGTGCCCGCCATAAAAATCGCCGCCAACCGAACCGGTGGGAACATACACAATACCCCGTTTTTCATCCACCGCCATGCCCGCCCAGTTATTGGCAGAGCCCAGGTGCTTCCAGGCTGTGCTGTCGGGCCAGGTATTAAAACCAATCTCGCCCGGCTGCGGTATGGTATGGAATATCCATCTCAGCTTACCGGTCATTACATCGTACGCGCGTATGTGCCCTGGTGCGGCATCTTCCGATTCGTCCACCCGGGCGCCTATTATTAAAAGATCCTTATAAATAACGCCCGGTGTTGTTCCTGATATGTATGAATTTACTTTCCGGCCGAGGTCTTCGCTCAGATCAAAATAGCCGCCTTTCCCAAAATCCATGATCGGTTTGCCGTTTTCAGCATCGATGGCAAATGTTTTTTGCCCTACGCTGTAAAAAATGCGTTTGTTGCCGCCGGTAGAATCCTGCCAGTAAACCACACCTCTGCAAATCTTGTAAAAGGCCATGGCGTCTTTCTTCTTCGAGGTATCCACGGTCACCGGGTCGAAGAGCCATTTCTGCTCGCCGGTAGCTGCGTCCAGTGCAAACAGTTTCAGTTTGGGGCTTGTACCATAAAGTATGCCGTCAACCATTATCGGGTTGCACTGGTTCTGGCTGCGGTTAGCGGCATCCTTATCGCCTGTGCTATAGGTCCAGGCAACTTTAAGCCGGCTGACGTTTTTTAGCGTGATCTGATCGTTTGAGGAATAGCGGTCGCCATCCTTCGTGCCGGCATAAGTTGCCCACCCCGCGTAGCGGGAAGCCGACTGATGCTTTTTACAGGAAACAAGCAGGCACGATGCTGCCAATACAACTAAGGGGATTCGGGTTTTCATTATATTGCGTTTAGTCAACCGGGTTTACCGGCTAAAGCTAAATACATTATGGCGAAAAGAAAAATGTTGGATGGCACGCTGTTTTACCTGTTATCCGCTGTAAGTGTTCACGAAATTCCGCAAAAACGTGACAATTTGGTACACCATCAAATTTTAAACGACTAAAAGTCTGCGGTTTATCCTGCGGTTTAGAGGGTGTGTGTGTGTGCAAAACGTGAACACCCTAACGCCGGTTTGAAAGCCCCCGTGATGGAAAAAGATGTGATTAATTTAAAATGCGATTTCCCTGATATTAAGAACAAAATTTATCATTTATCTTAGAACCTAAATTCGCTGGGCATGAACAAAACAAATCAACGCCGGACATTTTTAAAACAGGTTGCCACCGGCGCGGCCGTATTAGGTACAGGTATCCTCGCGGCGCCTTTTCAATCGACGGCAAATACCGTCATTTCCACTGATGTCTCAGATGCGGACGAATGGTTTAAACAGGTAAAAGGGAAGCACCGCATCATATTCGACGTTTCGGCGCCCAACGGCACATCGCCCTTTGCGTGGCCCAGGGTATTTATGATGACCAATGCCAAAACAGGCACCCCGGAAAATGAATGCGGCGTTGTAGTCGTTTTGCGTCACAGCGCCGTCCCCTACGCCATGAACCACCAGCTTTGGGAAAAATACAAGTTTGGCGAGCTGTTTAAGATCAATGACGATACAACAAAAGCGCCGGCCGTTAAAAACCCTTTCTGGGAGCCAAAACCCGGAACCTTTAAAATCCCTGGCCTGGGCGAAGTACAAATTGGGATAAACGAGTTACAGGCCAGCGGGGTGTTGTTTTGCGTGTGCGATATGGCCCTAACTGTACACAGCGCCATTGTTGCCAAAAGTACGAACCAGGATGAGGCCGCGGTAAAACAGGAATGGCTGGCCGGGATTTTACCGGGCGTACAAGTGGCGCCATCCGGTATTTGGGCCGTGGGCCGCGCACAGGAGCACGGGTGTGCTTATTGCTTTGCGGGGTGATGCTTCAGTGTAAATGCATTGCGGTAATGTCCGCCGGGTCGACTCAGCCGGATCCCGTACTGCGGGACTTCGCCCGACTATCCGCTCTGCCGAAATCGGCAAAGAGGGTAAGCGTCAGATAGTATTAATTACCCGTCACCGTCAAATTTTTAAACGCGCCTTCCTGTGTGTTACCCAGCCAATAACCCACGGCGCCGCTTTGCAGGCTGCTATCCATTGCCGCATAAACCATCACAGGTTTGGGCTGATTATTTATGAATACCGTAACCGTATTGCCGTTTACCACCAGTTTTACATGAAACCAATCGTGCAGGGGCAGCGCGGCTTTTGCCTGGTATTTATCCGCCTCATAGTCCCACCAGTTAAATTCGGCTTTCTTTTCCGGCATGTACTGGATGGCATTGATGGTTCCGGAACTTTCGGGCCTGAAATAAACCACCTGGTAGTGATGTGCGTCTTTTATCCGGAAAGCCAAACCAATATAACCGCCCTGCTTGCCGGGCCAGGCCATGTCGGCCTCGATAACGCCGTCTTTAAAATTAGACTTCGTCGGATATGCAATGCTTGCCGACTTATAATTGCCGATTTTGCGCGTCATCAGCAAGGCTTTTTTACCCTGGTATTCGCCAAAAGAATAATCAAGGGTATCTGTGCGGGGAATGATCCATCGGTTTGCTTCGATGACTGAATAGTTATGGACTGTTTGCGCGAAAGTGCAATTCGCAGCCAATAAAATTATCAATATAAGTTTTGCTTTCATGATTATCTGTTTTGTTCTGTATAATTAAACTGTGCGGGATTTTACAGCAAGGAACGCGAAGGGGAAGACGCAGAGGCGACAAGGCTTTGATAGTTTGTCAATTTTTCGCTCTGTGTTCTCCACGCCTTCTTAGCGTCCTCCGTGGTTAAAACTCGGTTGTTGTTGTCGACACCGCAATTGCTGCTTCTTTCCGACTGCCGGCCTTAATCCAAATTCATATCCCGGCCTTTCAGCAAATCTTTAATGGCCAAATCAACTATACCCACATTGGCGCCCTTTGCATATTGTTTGGCCTTTTGTGCAAAACCGAGTGCAGTTTTGTAGTCGCCCATTGCCGAATAGCCGCTGGCCATACCCATATCGGTGTACAAATCGTCAGAATGTTTATCATAATTTGCCTTAAACAACTCAAATGCCTCTTTAACTTTTTTGGCAATCACCAGGTCGTTGGCATACAGGTAAAGCTGAATCTCATTTGCAAAAGGCAATGCCGTTTTCATCAGGTCCATAGCCTCTGTGCCCCGTCCAAGACTATTTAATATCATCGCCTTTGTTTTATAGGCCGGAAAGCTTTGATTGCCGCCGAAATTGGGGCCGATGGCATTATTGGCCCAGGTTAAGGCCTCATCGAGGTTGGTTTTATTTTGCACACAGTATGTGGCGGCCTGGTTCCAGGCTTCCCAGGTAAAACCTTTGTTGCTGCGCAGTTCTTTTCTAAACGAGGTCAGCTGATTATTCACCGCGTCGACCTCGATTTTAAAAGGAATCACCAGTTTTTCCCATTCCAGTTGTACCGTGGCCCCCGAGGATGTTTCATCAGCAAACTCATACTTCAGCCATTCTACGCTTTTGTCGGCGGCAAGCGGTTTTACTTTTACGCGCAACGCATCTTCCGCAGGGTCGTAATAAAAGCTTCCCCAGGATGTAGAGTTTTTCGAGAAGATTAGCGTACACGCATTAGGATCATAAACAATTGAAAACCCATATTTGCCTGCCGGCAGGGTTTGTCCTTCAATTTTTACGTCGGTCGAAAACTCCATGGTCGTATTTTCATTTGCGCCGGCCCGCCATGGGGCAGCTTTTGAAGTACCAAAGCCCTGATCAACGTAACCCACCGGCACCAGTTCCCCCCAAATATGTCCTTCACGTTTATTAACATGCGGGCGGTTGTAGCGGATCGTTACATCACAAAGGCCGACCTGCTCGGTTACGGATGCCCTTTTATTGCCGCCATTGGGCAAAACGGTCAGTTGGGCAAAACACCAGCCGCCAAATGTGATCTGCAAAAAAGCTGTAATGACAGCTGTGGTAAATAGTTTTTTCATCATTATTTTTTTTACAATTAGTTTGATTCGATTAATGATCATTTTTGATAACCAGGTTAGCGAAATCCCCGGCATAATACACATCCCAAAGGCCAATACCACCCTCATTCTTGTCGTTCAGCTTTTTTACCTTCAGCGAAGGGATGGTTGAATGATTTACATAGACAGTTATCTCGTCCCGGGTAACCACAATGTGCGCATGCAGCCAATTTTGGGGCATCGGCGCCGGGCTTATCGTGTTTTCGTAAACCAGGGGGTGTTCCTTTCGCAGCCGCTCCCAGGGATAAAGCGGTTCGCTAATATATTGCACCATATGTTTGTGCCGCAGTGTATCGGGTGTTTGAAAGTTAAAGGGCCTGAAGTAAACGGCGTCATAGGTGGTGGTATCGTTACCGTGGAAGGCGATCCCTAAAAAATTCTGCTGGTAAACATCCCTCCCACGCAAATCAACATCAATGCTGCCGGTTGAAAACTTGACACCGTTTAACCAAACAATGCCCGAGCAGGTTACGCCTTTGTACTGTCCGTCGCTAAGTGCTTTGCAGGTATCACCGCTAAGCACCGCTAATTTATGATCGGCAAGCAGCTGAGATAAATCGTACTTAATGGTCTGACCGCAGCATACGGCAACGACAAATTGAAGTGCAAATAGCGACGGAAATAAAAATCTGTTCATAGTCTTTTGAATTTTCAATCAAAACTCATAAAACAGCGCGTAAATCGCGTATTCAAAACGGTTTCAATTTTGTTCAATCTAACTGTAACATTTTACTTGTTTATTAAATCAATTACTGTGACTATTTTAGGCCTGATGGAAAAAGAGAAACAGTTGTTGCAGCTTTGCTGCCGGCAAATTGAGGAGACGCTGAACTGGGGCGACAGCGAAACCTGGAGCAACGACGACTTTGAACATTTAAGTGAAAAAATATTCGACAAAACCCGGGTACAGCTGAGCATATCAACGCTTAAGCGGATTTGGGGAAAGGTGCGTTATGAGAATTCGCCTACTACAGCCACGCTGAATGCCTTGGCGGGCTTTTTGGGTTATGAAAGCTGGCGGGAATTTCGCCAGAAAAACGAGGCCAATCTAGCCAAAACGGCTGCAGAGACCACTACCCTGCCGGATACCGTGGCAGCGCCTTTGCTGGCGCTTAAATCAAAAAAATATAACGTCTTCATTGCCGTCATCGCTTTGGGAGTTGTCGCCCTGGCTGCAGTATTCGCTTTAAAGAAAAAAACGCCGATGCAGGTTGATCTTTCAAAAATAAAATTCGAAGCGATAAAGGTTTCTGACACACTGCCCAATTCGGTAATATTTAATTATGATGCATCCGCTTTTCATTCAGATAGCGTTTACATCCAACAATCGTGGGACCCCAGGCGGCGGGAACGCGTTGACGGGAAAGGCAGGCAACATACGTCTATCTACTATCACCCGGGCTATTTCATGGCGAAGCTGATCGTAGATAACCAGGTAAAAAAAGAATGTGTTGTTAATATACAAACCCGCGGCTGGAAGGGTATTATCGAGAAAGACCCCGTACCAACCTACCTATCCGCACAGGAATGCCACAATGCCGGCTTCATGGGCATAAGTCCGGCTATACTTCAGCAAAAAACAGGTTCGCCTGTATTTAACGAGGTATGGGTAAAGTTTGCGAACGTGCACGATTTTAGTAACATCGACCCAAAAAACTTTATTTTCGAAACCAACCTTCGCAATACATCGTCAGTTGAAGCATCCATTTGTCGACGGGTTAATGCCGTGCTTTTGCTTAAAGGGTCAGCCATCATACTGCCATTATGCGACAAGGGCTGCATTTCTAACATCGACATGTTGACCGGCGATGGTTTTATAAGCGGTAAAGATCATGACCTCAGCGGCCTGGGCTGCGATTTCAGCAAGTTCCAGGATTTGAAATGCACTGTTGCCAATCATCGTTTCCGGGTATACCTAAACGGCAAATCAGTGATCAACGTCCCGCAAAAAAACACGTTGGGCGGCATAGCAGGCATTCGCTTCGAGTTTGAAGGTGCCGGGCAGGTGAAAGATGTAAGCCTCTCGACTCCCGGTGGCGGGAAATACTCCGAAAAATTTGACGGGGCCGCCTTTGCCAGCGCCTCTCCGCCGTATCGTCAGCCTAGGAAATTTTAATATCGAACACCGAATGCCAAATAATGAATTATAAAGGTCAAACTCCGGCGTTCGAAATTCGACATTCATCATTCGATATTAAAATCTCCCCAACTTAAGACTTTAGGCTTACTTCCCAAGCGGCTGATCGATATGCACGTCCCATACGCGCGCCTCTTCGCTTATTTCCGGGTCGTGTGAGCAGACAAAAATACCCAGGAGCGCATCATCAGGCATATTCGTCATATCGTGCGAGCCTACGGTTACCAGCGGCTCGCCCACGTGGCCAACGCGCATGATGACGCGTTTGCCTATACGCTGCAACTGTACAACCTCAAAAGTTTTTTCGGGATAAAATATTTCATCCTCCGGGTCTTTCATGGTTTCGCCGGTTGCGCTTCTCCATTGCAATACGGTTAAACCATCGCCGTGAGAAACGGCATTGATAGCGCCGGATTTTTCGTCAGTAGATTGACGCAGCATCCAGCCGATCTTGCGGTGACCGTTTCCGGTAGGCCCAACGAAGTCAAAGTTGGCAGTAGCCGTAAAATCGCCCTTTATTTTTTTGTACAGAAAATGAAATTCGTCACGGGCGAACCAGATATTGTAGCCCGATCCCTTAAGCATATAGCTATGTGTAACCGGATCGTATTTGGCTGAACCAACGTTTTTAGGGTGACCGACGTCAAGCGAGCTTTCGAACTGGCCAAATGGATTTGTTTGTGCAAAAGCGGGTTGAAATGCAATAGTTAAAAGGATAAAGTACAGTTTTTTCATACCTAAGGTTTTTGCCTAAAGATAGGAGATAAAACTAATTTCGAAAAAAATAATTGCAGAAAATAAGCCGGCAATTTTATCATTTTCCCGCCTTAAATCCCTGCGATTTTTCCTTCTTCTATGGCCTTGGAGATGAATTTAAGTTCCAGGTGAGTCCGAGCGCTACGCCGGTTGTTTGAAGCCGTACCTGGCTGTACCCGATACTGGTTAGCGGAAGTTTTACGTAAGGTTGTACCATAATTCCAACTTTTGAGTTAACCTGGTGCTGAAAGGTTGCGTTTAGGTTGAGTATGCCAAAATAATAGCCGTCCGAATTTGGCACGGTATACTGCGCGGGCCCGGTATAGTAGGTATTTGCATAGCTGAACTTGTAGCTTTCATGCAGCATTATATAGGATGAAAGGCCCGTGCCCACTGTTATCGAATTTTGATGCCTATTAAAAACCTGGTAGCCGATATTTAGCGGAATATCCAGCATCCGGCAATCAGCAAGAACATTTGTGGGGTTAACCGGGAACTGGTAAAGGGTGTGGTAGTTTGCAAAACCGGTTGCATAGGGTTTTACCGAATAAATGGCCCCCGTGCTAACGGTTAATTTACGCGTAAGACCGGCCGAAAACAATAACCCTTCATTTGTGCCGACTTTACTTTGCTGGAACGACCCTACACCGTTTATATCAGGCGCAGCCATAACACTTAGCGCAAACTGCGGCCTGTATCCCGCCGGTTTTTTTATGCGGGCTGCGCTTTTGTTTTCCGCCGTCGCTATAGCAGCCACATTTCCGGATAGCTTAACGGCATAAATTGACTCGACAGCAATGTGTGTACTTCCCAAAGCATATGACGTTCCCGCCGCCGTTAACACTTCATCGGAACGGCTTTCTGTTTGATTGGCAAATACCTGTTTTACCAGGCCGGAGTTACGACGGTCTCCTTCGGCGGGTGAGCGCAGGAATGGGTTATTCTTACCACCATTCTTGCCGCTTGTTAAGTTTTCAGCTATTGGAACAGGCTTTGATGCGTTTGGTGAATGGTCTGTTTGTTGCCGTATAGACCCGCCGCTGTTACCGGACTGTGCACTGTGAGGAACAACTGCCTGCTTATCAACAGGGGGCTTGGGAACAGTTGTTTTGGGCCGAAATGCCATGTATCCCAAAAACAAAAGCAATAAGGCAGCAACACTGCCAAAAAGTGGAAGCCAATAAACTGCACCCTTGCGTTTTTTTCGTTTGTCAAGCATCTGTTCAAGGGCATCCCAGTCGGCCTCGTTATAACTTTCGTTATCAACGGGGTCTTCCAGTCTTTTTTTGAACAGATCGTCTAATTCATTCTCCTGGTTCATTTTCTAATGCCTTTATTTAGAAACACCCCCTGCATATCCATCGTCTTGATAGCTACAATGGGGTTATAATTCCTGCCATCGTTATACCTGGTTTGCTTTGCAGACTTGTCTGCATTTAATATCATTTGTTTAAGTTTCTGTCTTGCCTTGTGCAGGTTTGACTTTGAGGTGCCGGGATTGATGTTCAGCATGGCGCCAATCTCCTCGTGCGAATAGCCTTCAATCGCAAACAGGTTAAAAACCGTGCGATAAGCCTGCGGGAGTTGCTGAACCATTTTCAACAAGTCCTCATAATTCAGGTTTTTATCAACCATGTCGCCATCGCTCAGATGTTCTGCGCTATCCAGGTCTTCCGCATAGGCCATTTTCAGGTTTGCCCGGTAAAAGTCAATCGACGCATTCATCATGATCTTTCCGAGCCATGCTTTAAACGGCCTGGTGGTGTCATAACTTTCAATATGTGTAAAAACCTTGAAAAACCCCTGGTTCATCACCTCAGCAGCCTCGTCCCTATTACCGGCATAACGCAGACAAATGCCCATAGAAAAGCCATAAAACGCCTTATACAGCATTTTCTGGCATTTCCGGTCTTGCTTAATACAGCCCCTGATCAGTTGGCGTAACTCTTCTTCTCCCATATGGGTTTTACCGGTTACCTTATTTAATTTGTCCTTTACCCGTGTACATCACGTAAATATGCGGATAAAGGTTGCCTGTTTGTTCAAAAAAACCTGTCCTGCATTAAAACTGCTTATTATCAACAGCTTGAATGGGTTTGCCATTTGGACGACGGCCCATCACTGACAGAATATATTGTCAAGTTACGAATCTTTTTTGTTCCATTAAAAGAAATTAATGTGCGCCAAAAAATTTCTTTCCCGAGCGCCTTCACTGACGCATTTGCGTCTAAATTAAAATAATATTTCCCGCGCAGGCAACCGATAGAATTAAAGCAATGGTATTGCCAATAAACGAATACTAAATGATTCCTGTTTCAATCGTTATAATTACCAAGAATGAAGCCGACCTCATCAGCCGCTGCGTAAATAATGCGAAGCTTATTAGTGATGATGTTGTCATTGTCGACAGTGGCAGTACTGACCATACCCTGGATGTCGCCTCGGGTTATGGCTGCCGTATATTTAACCTGCCCTGGGATGGTTACGGCGCCAATAAAAACAAAGGGATCAAACTGGCCAAATATGATTGGATATTAAGCCTTGATGCCGACGAAGCACCCGACCCGGATTTAATCAAATCGCTCCATAGTTTAAAACTGGAGGAGCCTGCTATGGTTTACGACATAAAATTCCATTCGTATTTTGGCCAAAAACTTATCCGGTTCGGCAGCTGGGGCAGAGATCATCACATCCGTCTTTTCAATCGCAAATCAGTAAAATGGTCTGAAACGATGGTCCATGAAAAGCTGATCATGCCGGAAAACACTACAGTAAGGAAATTAAAGGGGCATATTCACCACTACTCCGTAAAAAACCTTGCAGAGTATAACCGTAAATGCAATTATTACGCCAAACTAAGCGCCGGCCAATATCTCCGTGACGGAAAAAAGGCCGGCATCATTAAACTCTATATTTCACCATTGTTCGGGTTCATGAAAAACTATCTTTTTTATCTTGGTTTCCTTGACGGGCGCGAAGGATGGAAAATAGCAAAGGCGACCCTGAAAAACACCCATCGCAAATACCAGTTGCTTAACCAGATGGAGGTTCATCCGCATAAAAAGGAAGCAGTTAAGGACAACCTCGCCGTTGAATACTGAACGCAGCAGCAACAACGGACCAGGGCCAAAAATGGTTACCTTTAGGCAATGAAAGGACGATTGCTGCAAAACCTGTCTATCAACGCAGTTCAGCTTATTATAAACCAGGTATTAGGCCTTGGTATATTTTATATCCTTTCAACCGGGCTTGATAAAGGCAGCTTTGGTGAGATTAATCTTGCTCTTGCAATCCTGTTAGCCGCTTTCAACATCTTATCCTGCGGCATTGATCAACTGGTGGTAAAGAAAATAGCAGCCGGCGACGATATTAAGTCAACGCTATCACTTTATATCTGCCACGTTATTTTTACCGGCCTCGTTTTTTATGGGATCATAGCGGGAGCGTACTTTCTTGCGCCAACCTCCAATAGGCTGTACTGGTTGTTACTGCTCTTAGGCGCCGGTAAGCTGATGATCTTCTTTTCCACTCCTTTTAAACAGGCCGCCAACGGGATGGAACGTTTTAAAGTGCTGGCCTCCATGCTCGTCGTTTCCAACGTCATTCGCTGTGGCGGCCTTGTTTTTCTGAGTCTGTCGTCCCGGCTTAGCCTGCACAACATTATGGTGCTGTTTATCGGCGGTGATGCTGCCGAATTGGTGTTTGCCGCTTCGATATTTGTTATTTCGTCAAAAATGTCTCCGGGTATAAAATGGGACCGGGCCAAATATTTCCGCTTGCTCCGCGAAGCCTTACCGCAAACAGGGGTCGTGCTAATCACTTCTGCGCTCGCTCGTTTCGACTGGATATTCATCGGTTTTATGGTATCGGCAGTAAAACTTGCGGAATACAGTTTTGCCTACAAAATATTCGAAATATCCTCGCTGCCCTTATTGGCCATAGCGCCTTTGCTTATTCCGCGATTTACCAAAATCTTCAGGCAGGCCATCATCCCTGCCAAGGAACTCAAACTGCTTGCACGGATTGAGATGATAATTGCCGGTCTTACGGTTTTGGTTTTAAATGTCTGCTGGTCGCCGGTGATCGATGGAATAACATCCGGCAAATATGGCCTGATAAACGTTAAAACAATATTCATTTTATCTCTTTGCCTGCCTTTTCTTTACCTGAACAATTTCTTTTGGACCATCTATTTCGCACAGGGGCAATTAAAGATGATTCTGAGATCGTTCATTATTACTTTTACGGTTAACGTATTTGGGGACATATTGCTCATTCCCTTTTTTAAGAATGAGGGGGCCGCCTTTGCCTACCTGGCCGCCTGCATCGTACAAACTATTTACTATCTCAAAAAAAATCAAATAAACGAGCTCAAAACGGTTTGGCAACCGCTAATCGCCGCTATTGCGTGCGCAGTTTTATGCGGGATGGTATCAAAAATCGTATTTCATAACACCTTGCCGGTGCTTGCCTCCTCAATCTGTTCGTACACTGTTTTGATCATTTCCACGAGACAGTTCCGGATGGCCGACGTAAATGTTTTTAAAAGGCTTTTAAGCTAAAATTTAACGGTTTTAAGTCTCCCGACAGGCAACCCATAACATTTTTTGGCCGTAACTCCATTGAATAAAAGGCCCGAAAATTGCCTTTGCTGTTGATTGAGGATAAAATGTTTTATAGCCCCAGGAATTTAAATTTCAAAAGAGTACTTAATGCTGTAGACTGGCAACTCCTGGTTTTTTTGACGCTTTTTTTAGATGTTAAACTTGCGGTAAAATTTTTTGCCATCCTGGTCATTTATTTATTGCGTTTCAATTTCAGATTTAAGTTTAGCTTCAAAAATTCAAGGCTTCCGTTATTCTACCCGGCAATTATTGGCATTGCTTTTATCGGCCTTGTATTAAATTATACTGCTGACGGATTAAACTACCTGCCCGTATTTTTTATGGGGCTTACTTTTTGGGCTTTGTGCCTGCTGGCTATTCACCAGGTTAAATTAGCTGTCGAAAAAAATGATACGGAAGTAATTCACCGAACGATCCTGGCATTTTTTATAATCAATGCCGCTATATCGCTGCTTAATATCGGCATGATCATTTGGGAAACGGGCGCGCTAAATCCGTACCGTTACCAGGGGGATTATCAAAAATATTTTATACAAACCGGCGACTATATCCGCGGGGTGACCCTGGATACTTCCACAACCAATGCCGTGATCAACGGTTTTGGGGTTATTTATTTCCTGGTCAAAAAAAATTCGCTGATGGTATTGGTCTGTATGGCCATCATGCTGCTTACCGGCAGCAATTTCACCAACCTGGCTTTAATGATCGTGCTTATGGCAATGTTCATTTTTAAAACTAATCGTGACCAAAAGAGTGTCATTGTTGTTTGCACTGTGCTACTGGCAATTTTTATGGCCAAGGTTTCGCCGCAAAATGACCTTTACACCTATCAGACGATTAAGAATGTAGTCAAACCGCCAACACTTCCGCCCGTTACGCAAATGGGGGCCGTTAGTAAGCCGTCTCTAAGTCCAGAAGAACTGAGACGTCAAACCGCGCAAAATTACCTCGACAGCGTCAAAAGCAAAAACCAGGCAAATCAGCCGCAAAAATCGCCGGCCCGCATTATTCCATCCGTTGGCAAGGGCAGGTATATCGTCCCGGGGCCTGATATTAACACACCCCCGTTTCAAACAGCAACGGATACTGACAGCGAACAAAGGCAATTACTGGCATTTATCGGCACCCATAAATCAGAATTGCCCATTTCATCAAAAAACAGCTTTTCCTATGGTTTGCCGGGCAAGGGCATTGCTTTCCTGCAAACGCTGAATTTTTTGCAGCATCATCCGCTTAAAATGATCGCCGGCGACGGGATCGGTAACTTTTCATCCAAAGTGGCATTTAAGGCGACAGGGCTTGGCCTGGAGGGTGGTTATCCCGCCAAATATATCTACATAAGCAACGATTTTATATCGAACCATCTTGATGTGTACCTAAACTTTTTTAGTAAAAAATCCGAGTTGCACTCACTGGCAAACAGCCCTTCTTCGGTATATGATCAGTTGCTTGCCGAGTATGGGGTATTGGGGGTACTGGCTTTTTGCATCTTTTATCTCGGTTTCTTCATCAGGCAATATAAATACCTCAGCTACGGCCTGCCTGTACTGGCGCTGATGCTGGCCGTGTTTTTTATAGATTATTGGTTTGAGCAGCTATCAGTAATCGTATTTTTTGAATTGCTGCTCCTCCTCAACATTAAAGAAAACAAATTAAAACCAGCATTGAATGAACTGCAATGAGCCAAAAGTGACGGTTTTAATGCCTGCCTATAATGCGGAAAGGTATATTGCTGACGCGATCAGGTCGGTGCTGGAGCAAACCTTTACCGATTTTGAACTATTGATCGTCAACGATGGCTCTACCGACGACACGGCTAAGGTCATCGCTTCGTTTAAAGATCCGCGCGTGATGCTTCTTAGCCAGCAAAACAAAGGCGTATCAGCAGCCCTTAACCTCGGCCTTTCACATGCACGGGCGCCCTACGTTGCCAGGTTTGATGCTGACGATATTTGCTATCCCGACAGGCTCAAAATACAATACGACTTTATAACAAGCTACCCCGAATACAGCGTAATAGGCTCCGCAGCCGACTATGTAGACGCCGACGGTCATTACATATTCACCCACTACCCTATAGCCCATTTGAACGAGGAAATACAGCAACTGAAATACTCGGTGTGTCCTTTTATTCACTCCAGCGTACTTTATAAAAAGGAGCTGATCATCAGCAACGGCGGGTATAATGAACATGCTTATACCTATGAGGACCATTTTTTATGGGTAAATATCCTGGGAAATCAAAAAGCATGTAACCTGTCAAAAGCGCTTATAAAAGTCCGGCTCAACCCCGAATCTATCACGGTGGATGAACGATGGCATTCGCGGAAATTCCGGTCTATAAAATATACCAGCCTGCGCAACAAAAGCATAACTGAGGAACAGGGAACGGAATTATACCAGATCAGCGGGAAGCAATATCCCGCGCGAAAGAAAGAAGGCGCTTATTACGCACTATGCAGTAAAAAATTCCTGGTTAACAATTATCAGCCCGAAAAAGCAAGGTATAACGTGGTAAGGGCGATGAACCTGCAGCCATTCCGGCTGGACAATTATATCATTTATACCATGAGCTATTTGCCGGAACGATTAATTAACTGGATATACAAGATGAGCGCCAGGCGGGCATAAATAAAACAAAGATGAAAGTTGCATTTATAACCAGATCGACATTGTACACTGCTCCCGGAGGCGACACGATTCAGATTGAGCAAACCGCCAGGGAGTTGATTGCTATCGGCGTTGATGTAAACATATTACTATCCAACCAAAATATCCCCTATGAAAAATATAGCCTGCTTCACTTTTTTAACATCGTCCGGCCGGCTGATATTCTGTATCACTGTAAAAAAGCAAAAAAACCGTTTGTAGTGTCAACCATACTTTGCAACTACGAGGAGTACGACAAAAACCACCGCAAGGGAATTGGCATATTATTTACCTGGCTGCCCGGCGATAGTATCGAGTATCTGAAAACCATAGCCCGGTGGCTGCTCGGTCGTGATCATTTGGCCAGCCTGTCTTATACCTGGAAGGGCCAGCGCAATAGCATTGTTGAAATACTGGGCAGGGCTAATATGCTGCTTCCTAATTCAGAATCGGAATACCGGCGCATCCGGCAAAGTTATTTTACAAAGGCCGACTATAGGGTAATACCCAACGGCGTTAACCCGGCGCTATTTAAAACCAATGGAACCATCAAAAAAAACGGCAACCTGGTAGTTTGTGCGGCGCGTGTAGAAGGTATTAAAAACCAGTTGGGCCTGATACGGGCGTTAAATAACACCCGGTTTCGTTTGCTGATCATCGGTGCGCCTGCGCCTAACCAGCCCGACTATTATAGTGAATGCCGCAAGATTGCCGCCGAAAACGTCATTTTCATTGACCATGTGGCGCAGGAAAAGCTGGTTGAATATTACCTGGAGGCAAAAGTTCACGCGCTGCCGAGTTGGTTTGAAACGACTGGCTTGAGCTCGATCGAAGCGGCTACTATGGGATGTAACATCGTGATAACAGATAAAGGTGACACCCGGGAATATTTCGGCGATGAAGCGTTTTATTGCGATCCATCGGACCCGAAAAGCATACTTGAGGCGATAGAAAAGGCCAGCACAGCGCAGCCGGCTGAAGCACTACGCAAAAAAATAATGGATCAATATACCTGGAGACAGGCTGCAGCTCAAACATTTAAAGCATATCAAACCGCATTAGCAATATGAAATTAAACATCGCTATCCTGGGAACGAGAGGGATTCCAAACCATTACGGGGGATTTGAACATATTTCCGAATATGTGTCCGTAGGTTTGGTAAAAAGGGGGCATTCGGTCACGGTTTATAACTCCGATACGCATCCCTATCAAGAAAAGGAATGGAACGGTGTGAACATAAAACATTGTTTTGATCCTGAAAAGTCCATGGGCGCCGCCGGCCAGTTTATTTATGACTTAAACTGCCTGCTCGACGCCAGGAAAAGAAATTTTGACGTGGTTTTACTGATGGGTTACACCAGCAGCTCGGTTTGGGGGAGACTGTACCCTTCGAAAAGCACGATCATCACCAATATGGACGGACTGGAATGGAAGCGTTCGAAATACTCGGGGCCCGTGCAGCAGTTTTTAAAGTACGCTGAACGGCTCGCGGTAAAATACAGCCAGTTTTACATATCCGACTCGCTGGTGATCAAATCCTACCTTGGTGAAAAATACCAGATAGAGAGCAGGTACATTCCTTACGGCGCAGACCTCTTTTCCGATGAAGAGCGGGAACAGCCGGAGACGGGGGAAGCGCTAAAGGAGGACTATTTTTTGCTGATGGCCAGAATGGAGCCCGAAAATAATATCGAAACCATACTTGAAGGTTTTAATAACAGCAATTCGCCTAAGAAATTCAAGGTATTGGGCAACACGGATAACCGTTTTGGAAAATTCATCCGGCATCGGTTTAAAAACGACGAACGCATTGAATTTAACGGGGCGATATATGACAACGGCCGGGTGCGTGCATTGCAAAATAATTCGTACCTGTATTTTCACGGGCATAGCGTTGGGGGCACAAACCCGTCGTTATTAGAAGCAATGGCCAGTGAAGCATTAATCGCGGCACATAATAACCCGTTCAATAAGTCGGTTTTGCACGCGGATGCGTTTTATTTCTCGAGCGCCGACGAGGTACGCCATCTTGTTGAAACTGTTCAGCACAAGGAAACCGAAAAAGTAATGGTAAGTAATAACCTGCATAAAATAAAATACCAGTTTAACTGGGAAGGCATTATCGATCAATACGAAAAATTTATCCTGGAGTGCCACTATAAAACCAAACATGGCAGCACTATTTAATATAAAAGACAGCCTGGCTAATAAAATAAGCTATTATCATTTGATGGCCTTGCTGGTCAGCCTGCCTTTTGATTTGTTTTACAGTCACCTGATCCTGATCAGCTATGTTATTCATACGCTTATACACCTAAAAAAGGAGCATATAAAACCAATATTTAATACCCGGGTATTTGCTTTGCAATCCGTGTTCCTGCTTACAGTATGCAGCACGATCTATTCTTTCAATAAACCGGAAGCTTTTAATGAATGGGGAAAACAGATAACGATCCTTGTTTTCCCCCTGGTATTTTGCCTAAACCCCTTGGATATTCGCAAATATCAACCCAAATTGCTGCAAACTTTCGCATGGGTTTGTACAGCAACCGTTATTTACCTGTATGCTGATGCATTTATCACCATAAGGCATTATCGGCTGTCGTGGTCAACCATTTTCTCGGACCGTTTTACCAACCATAATTTCTCAGAGCCGATCGATATGCATGCCACATTTTTTTCGATGCAGTTAATGGTGGCATTGGCTTACCTGCTATCGTACATCATAAGGGAGCGCAATAGTTTCGGCAGGCTATTTAACTTTGTATGCTGCCTCATTCTGACGGCAGGCATCATCCAGTTGAGTTCCAAATCTATTTTACTCGCCCTGGTTATCATTATAAATGTTGCTATTCCCTGGTTTTTGTTCCGGGGCCGGGCACGGGTGAAATTTATTATAGCGTCAATGTCGCTTACTATTTTCGTCGGAAGTGCAATTCTGGCGTTCCCCACATTTAAATACAGGCTGGGCACCTTGCTAAAGGCAGATTTAGCAGAACAAACCGTAGGCGAAACTTATGACAGCCGCCTTACGCGTTGGGAAACGACTTTTGAACTAATCAAAAAAAAGCCACTCATAGGGTATGGCGCAGGTACGGAGATCGGCCTGCTACAGGATGGTTTTTACAGAAAAAAAATGTACGATTCATTCCTTCAGCGGCTTAACGGACACAGCGAATATTTAAGTATCGCCTTAAAATCGGGGATTATAGGACTCCTGGTTTACCTGGCGACCATCGCCATGGGTTTTAAAACGTCCACTACGAGAAAGGACCTGCCATTTTTTGCTTTCATCACGGTGATCGCACTGGTGTCTGTTTCTGAAAACCTGCTCGACGTAGATAAAGGGACATTTTTCTACGCATTCTTTTTTTCTTTTTTTATGTTTTCGGTTGAAAAAAGACAGGGAAATCAGATTCCTGGGTCAGGCGAGTTGAAGATTATAATAGCCGAGGAAAAAGTTTTAACTGAGGCTCAAATACAATATTGATTATCAGTCCTTTAAATATGATACAATATTTACAACAAAGGCAACCAAACGGTTATTGATGCCGTCATTATTATAAGATCAGGGTGGTCCCTACAGCAAAAAAATGCAAAACATATCCTTCCCCTTAATTAATAAGAACTTGTCTGAAATAAAAGAAAAGGTGCTGACCACCCTGGCTTATTTCGACATGTTTAAGTACCCTTTAACCAGGGCTGAGATCTATTTATTCCTCGGAAAAAAATACCATTTCGATTTTTTTGAGGATGCATTAAGCACACTGGTGAACCAAGGCGTGATTTACCAGTTCGACCGGTTTTTTATGTTAAAAAATGACCACCACCTGGCGTTAAGGCGGGTTGAGGGGAATAAAAAGGCTGAAGAACTCATTGCCATCGCCCGGCGGGTCGGCAGCATGCTCATCCGGTTTCCTTACGTCCGCGGGGTAGCTGTCTCCGGTTCGTTATCCAAAAATTTTGCCGACGAGACATCTGATATCGATCTGTTTATCATTACGGCTAAAAACAGGCTTTGGATTGCACGCACCATCATGCATTGTCTCAAAAAAATAAGCTTCCTGTTTAACAGGCAACATTATTTTTGCATGAATTATTACATCGATGAGCAGGAACTGCAGATCGCCGAGAAAAATATTTATACCGCTATCGAGATCGGCACGCTGATACCAATGGAAGGCGACATCGTTTTTGAAAAATTCTACGCTTCAAATGCCTGGACAAGGGAATTCCTGCCAAATAAAAATATGCGCGTGGCCTCAGCCAAACCAACAAAAAAATGGTTTATTAAAAGCTTTTTCGAGTTTTTTTTCGATAACCCGTTGGGTAACGCCGTCGATACATTGCTGATGAAAATCACCGCCGCAAGATGGCGGAAAAAGACCATTCATAACCAACTAAACAGCCGCGGCGAGGTGATGGCCATGGTTACCGGCAAGCATTTTTCAAAACCTGATCCGAAAAACTTCCAGGCTAATTTGCTTTTAAAATATGAGCGCAAGGTGGATCGGTTGTTAAAAGACTACGAGGGTTCGCTGGTGCACTAACCATGAATTTACCCTTAGTCTTGAGTCTTAAGTCTTAAGTCAGCATATCGAAAAAAGACTTAGGACTAAAGACTTTTGACTTTACACTAGCCTTTTCTTAACGAGATGATATAATAGTCCCCGATATATTTCCAGGGCCAGCGTGATTTTAGCTTATCCTCTTTTTCCTTCAAAAAGCGATAAGCCCGCGGATGCTTCTCGGCAAAACCTTCTATATAAGATGGCGGAACGATTGTACACAGGCCCTCGATACCCAGCACTTGAAAGTTATTTCTGATCCTTTTGATGATATATGAAGGATTGTAATACCAGCATTTGAAATAAGTGTCTTCAACGTGCGCTTTCGTACCGGTTTTGCTAAAAAACCGGCGAAATGCCGTTCTAAACTTCCCCTTGAACAGCAGCAACATCTCCCACAGGCAAAATTTTGGTAAAATAACAAGCGTAACTACGCCACCTGGGTTTAACAAACTGTCAAACGAAGCCAGTACTTTATCCAGTTCGTTTGTACAGTTCAGCCCGGCGAAATTGGAAAATATTAAATCATAGGGCCCTTTGTTTTCGAGTTGATCAAGTTTAGTAAAAGAGCAAAGCTCCGTACTGATCATACCGTCAAGTTTATTTTCCAATGCTTTTTTCTTTAGCTCCGACTGCATCCCCACAGAAATATCCGTGGCATGCACCTTAAAACCTTTTCGCGCAAAAAAAGTCGCGTCTTCGCCGGTGCCGGCATTTAGCTCCAATATACTGTTGCCCGGCGCCATGTATTTTAAAACATGATCCCTTACCCGCTCCCTTTTATAATTTACGATGGTATTACCAGCGTACAATTCATCAAAAACCACAGACTGCCGGCTGAAAGCGGCTTCGGCTAAAGTTTCGTTCATGTTGGCAACGATAGTTTTCATCCGGCCAATTCCTCCAACTTTTTTAATCGCAGGCCCTCAATAAAAGCCGCCGGTGCATGGTAAAACACCGACAATGCTTTTCGCAGGCTTTTCGCATTCATTTTTAGTGGATTTTTTACCAGTTTTTCAAAGCTGCTTTTTGCCAGGTGTTTGCGGTAATTTTGGTGAACATAGCGGTGCAGTTGTTTGTAAAAAGTAGGTGAATAGGTATTCCGGAACATCAAAGCCATTTCGTCCGAATCGGTCCAGTTGGTTTTTCCCCGCAGTTCGGCTTTTACCTTATCATAAAATACGGTCCCAGGAAGCGGATAGGATACCGAGATGCCAATCTCGAACGGCAATAGTTCATTGATCATGCTTATCGTTTGCTGAATATCATTCTTTAACTCTCCCGGGTAGCCAAACTGGATAAAAAAAGACGGCTTTATACCCAGGGCTTTCATCAGGAATGTTGCGGTGCGAATCTGCGCGGTCGTTATTCCTTTATCCATTGCATCCAGTATCTTTTGCGAGCCGCTCTCAGCCCCTATCCATGCGTTCTCGCATCCCGATGCCGCGAGCGCCTTTACAGTTCTTTCCTCGGCCAGCAGATCGGCCCGGGATTGTATTTTAAACCTGATGGTTATTTTTTCCTTTTTTAAAAGTGCGGCGAACGCTTCAACCCAGCCTGGCTTCAGTCCAAAAATATCGTCGCAAAACCAGATGTGGTCGATCTCGTAATTTTGTTTGAGCAGTTTGATCTCCGCAACCACATGCTCCGGGCTTCGCGAATTGTAGCGATTGCCATAAATAGGCTTGGCACACCAGTTGCACTTAAAGGGGCAGCCGCGGGTAGTGCACATATTCAGCGAAAAATAACCCGCGTTGTTAAGCCATGACTCACGGTACTGCTGCATATCAACCAAATCCCAGGCTGGCAGCGGCAAGCTGTCCAAATCTTTCATTACCGGTCGTGCAGCGGTTTTTATTGCTGTTCCCTGCTTCAAATAGGCCAGGCCCGGTATGCCCGAAAAGTCTTCAGCGCCGCTGGCAATTTGTTTGGTTAATTCAAGCAAAGTTTGCTCTGCCTCGCCGATGATAATAAAATCGGCGCCCTGCTCAAGATATTCTGCAAAGTGGTCGGTGGCGTCTGAGCTGGAAACGATCACTTTGCATCCATTTGCCTTGGCTATTTTACACATGCTGAACGCTGCCTCGCGCATATTGGTAAGGCACATTTTAGTAAGATAATTAAAGCCGTCATCATAGATCACAAAATAATCGGGGCGGTTCTTGGCCATTGCCTCAATAACTTCTTCAGGATCGACGGCGAACATGGTATCGAACAAGCTTACATTGAAATCGTGTTTGCGCATCAGCGCCGCAGCATAAAGGGTACCCAGGGGCGGGTAGGGTTGCCCCAATTGCCATTGCTTGGGATCAAACCGCAAAAAATAGGAATGAGTGAAAAGAATGTTCTTCATAATTGCGGACTGCTATTTTTTACTGTTTGTATTTTAATTACGTCTTAAAAAGTTAAAGGGTTGCCAAAAATCGAATCAGGGGCGGTAGTCGTTTCAACGTTCAAAGTTTAAAAATAAGCCGCGGGGTCCATTCTCGGTGGCAGGTTCAGTGAACAAACGCACTTTACACAAGTAGAATTAGTACGCATATCCAATGTCTTTCTAAAATTTACCGCTTCCTTATTATTCAGGATCGCAGGAAGGGACGAGTCTCTTATATTGCCAATAACTTCATGGAAAAAACAAGGACGTACACTACCGTCCGCCTCAATTACCGTTGACACCCAGGGCGCATTACATTTTTTAAAGGGGAAGGCGTTGAGGCCGTAGAATGCAGCGTAATATTGGTAAATCTCTCTGATCTTTGCCGGAGATTCAGCAATAAAGCCGTATGCAAAATCGCTTTTGCGCTGGTCGATGATGCGCGAAATAATTTCCTGCAGCTCGGGTAATTCATTTTCAGTCAATAATATTTCATGTTGCTTTGGTTCCGTCCATGCCATTTGCCGGTTAAATGCGTGGCTGCTAACATCCGCGGGCAAAAAGCTCACCTGGTCAATGCCCATGATCTTTGCTTCGTTGATGATGGCTTCCCAGTTGCGGAAATTCAGCCGGTGAATAACCGTCCTGGCGGTTATCCGAAAACGGGGACTAAGCGATTTGATCGCTTCTACGCCCTCCTTTAACTTACTAAAGGCGCCGGGCACATTGCGGATGGCATCATGCAGCGCCTCATCCCCATCCAGCGAAACGATGATCTCATCCACCCATTTTAATAACTGCGCGGCATTTTTTTTAATGGATAAACCGGTGGAAAGGACGGTTATTTTGATTCGCGCTGTCTTTAATATTTCGCAAAGTTTGAAAAAATTGCTGTTGAGCAGAGCCTCGCCGCCCGACATTACCACTTGTCGTGTACCGAACTTTTTTAATGCGTCCAACAAACCCGAAACATCATCTTCCGTAAGCTGCTGCAGGTTTTTATTGTCTTTCCATATATCACACATCACACAACGGCAATTACAGGCGCTGTGCGGCATCAGTATCACTACCGGCAACGCGGAGATGATGTGTGTGCGGAGCGTGTTATATCGCTTTATGGTGTGGGGAAAGGATTGCATGGGTTTGATACAATTTTAATAAACAGACCCCAGCGGGGTCAAATATCGGTAGAAAAAACAAGCATGGACGTATGCCCGTGCCGTCAGGTACGGAACACCCGCTGTGTATCGTCGCAAATGTCGCTTCGTTAGTTGTCCCGCACATGCGAGGCTAATTTCTTTTCTTTATTTTTTCTACCGATATTTTGCGCCTAACGGCGCAATTGCAGGCTTTTAATCCGGTCATAAGTGGCGTCCTTAAAACCCCTGTATCTCCGGCTGCCTGTATCGCCACATTTTATGCAGCAGCTTTATTTCATAGGGGTATTTATAAATATTGGTTTTAAAACGCAGGCCGGCAACAACCTGCAGCGCCTTTCGCTTTAATGTACTCAAACGTATGTCAGTAACTGTTGGATAGGCGCCATTCAGCACGGTTTCAAAATCCCTTATCTGGTCAATCATTTCGGGTTTTAGCCATGGGGTAAGTGGGTTTTTCCGCATATCAAAATTCTCCCACGCCGGGCTAACCCAATCTTCCAATACCTGCGGGTATTTAAAGCCCAGCGCCTGCACTTGTTTATATAATGTCGAACCTTCCGTGGGCACCGGGCTATAGGTATATAATACGATCTCGGTACGCGGATTTACCGCCTTTACCTTTTTTATAAAATCTATTTCAAAGTCTATCTGGGCCTGCACCTGTTCTTCGGTGGGCGCCGGCGTACCAAGCACGAACGAGTATTCGGGTATGATGTCGAATTTTTTCAGCCTTTCCGCAAAGCGGATGATCTGGTCGCCGGTTTGGGTGCCGCCTTTGTCCAGCTGCTCCAGTATGAGATTGTTGCCGCTCTCGGCCCCGAAGAAGATGATCTTGCAGCCGGCTTCGCGTATTAACGCCAGCGATTCGTCTTTAAACTTATCCATGGTGTCAATACGCGCCATCCCCCACCACGACATCTTTTCAGGCCTGATCAGTTTCGAAAACTCAACCGTTCTTTTTTCCGATACGAAGAAATTATTGTCGTGGAATTCGATGGCATCGGCGCCCCATTTATCCTTTATGTATTTAATATCGTTATAAACCAGCTGTGCCGATTTGGCCTTCCACCTGGCTTCAAAAATGGGCACCACTGCACAAAACGAACAGGTGAACGGGCAACCGATGCTGGAATGATAGGCCAGGGTCTTTTCGCCCAAAAAGGTTTTGCCAAGGTATTTGTCGATATAATAAATGTCATTGAGCTTATTATAGGGAAGCGGGGGCAGTGGGTCCTGTTCCATCAGGTCTTCCTTGGCTGTTTTTACAATATCGCCTCCGCTTTTGTAGATAATGTTTTTAATAAACTCGTAAGGCGTATTGCGCTCCAGCGCATCGATCAGTGCCGGAAATGCATGGTCGCCAGGGCCGTTAATAACAAAGTCTACAAAGCCCGACTCGAGTATGACCTTTGGCTGCGTTGAAGGGAAATAACCTCCCCATATCATCGTGGTAAAAGGAAACTTTTCTTTTATAGCCTTTGCAATCGGAATGGCCTGACGTAGCTGCGGGCCGGGCATCACTGTAAAGCCGATGTATTTATACTGACCGGTGTTTAGGTAATCTTCCATTACCTTTAGCGGTTCAGGGTCGCGGTTACCATCGACGATCGTCCAATCGAAGCGGCCCTCAACAGAAGCTGCAATGCTTAATATGGAATTTGGAATGCGGTATTTGCCTTCGGCGCTTTTGGGATTAAAGAGGATTATTTTATTCATTTTATCATCACATGGGGTATTCAGCCTTTTATGCCCCCGTAATACCGGCAGGCGTTGGCCCGCCGGTATTTTTCACCCACTTTGACGGGGGACATAATAAAAACAACAAACCCAATTACTACTCAAACTCTAACTGTAACAAATACGCCCGTTAAAACGGAAGGGTTGCCAATGGGTTTAAATATATCCGCTGGCAACCTTTAAATCCTGATGCCCGTAACTCACACAGAAGACAGTTCATGGTATGGCCTATTAATTGATTAAAACCTTGATCAAATCCCTGAAAAAATATATTAGCCGGCATGTTTTTGCGCCGGCAGTAAAAGAGCGTGACGTAGTTGAGGCCTATGACCTGTGGGCAGGCAGCTATGATGCCCAGCCGGGCAACCTTATGCTTGACTTAGACGAAATACTCGTTTCTTATTTTCTTTTCTTTATCGATCTAACCGATAAAAAAGTCGCCGATATAGGTTGCGGGACCGGCAGGCACTGGCCCAAATTATTACAAAAAAAGCCAGCGGGTTTAACCGGTTTCGATGTTTCGCCGGGGATGTTAGATAAACTGACGACCAAATTCCCGCAAGCGGAAGTTCATACCATAACCGATAACAGTTTTGCAACAGTTGAAGATAGCGTTTTTGACGTAATCATATCAACATTAACTGTAGCTCATATTGAAGACATTGAAGAAGCCCTGGAAGCCTGGTGCAGGATACTTCGATATAAGGCAGATATCCTTGTCACCGATTTCCACCCGGATGCTTTAGCCTTTGGTGGCAAAAGAACATTCACACACGAAAATAAACAGGTAGCAGTTCGAAATTTTGTCCACCCGGTAAGCCTGATCAAATTAATATTGATGCGTAATGGCTTTGTCGTGGTCAACGAAGAAGAGAAAAAGGTTGACGAAGCCGTAGCGCACTATTATGCGGCCCAAAATGCGAACCATGTTTATGAAAAGTTTAAAGGTTTCCCTGTCATTTACGGGATACATTTCAGGAGGGGCTGATGATCCTGAACAACCTGATAGTGGCCGGAACGGATGATCCTGTAAACATCAGGATCATCGACGATAAAATAGCGTCTGTTTTACCTGATGCAATTATTGATACGAGCGACCCACTGACCTTAAGTTTTGAAAATGCACTGGTTTTTCCAGGCCTGATCAATTCACATGATCATCTCGACTTTAACCTTTACCCCCAATTAGGTCAAAACACCTATGGTAATTATACAGAATGGGGCCGGTATATTCATAAAAACTATAAACCCGAAATAGCCGCAGTGTTGAAAGTGCCGTCTGTTTTGCGCTACGAATGGGGGGTGTTTAAAAATCTGCTCTGCGGGGTTACAACCGTGATTAATCATGGTGAGTTATCAGGATTGAAAGATGACCTGATCACGATTTTTGAGCATATGCAAACGCTGCACTCGGTAGGTTTCGAAAGCGCCTGGCGTTTTAAATTAAATAACCCCTTAAATGCCAAACTCCCGGTATGCATCCACGTTGGTGAAGGAGACGACTGGCGGTCGTTCAGCGAGATCGATCAACTCACCCGCTGGAACCTGCTCGGACGGACCTTAATCGGCGTACATGCCGTAGCAATGTCAGAAAAGCAGGCCAAAAAATTTAAAGCGCTGATATGGTGCCCGGAATCCAATTACTTTTTGCTGAATAAAACTGCATCGATCAACATTTTAAAAAAGAATGCCGAAATATTATTCGGAACAGATTCCACTTTAACGGGCAACTGGGACATTTGGGAGCACCTGCGCATTGCCAGGCAAACCAGGCTGCTTGATGACGAGGAATTGTACTATACGCTAAACCAAAATGCCGCCAGTACCTGGGCGTTAAACTCGGGCTCGATTGAACCTGGCAAGGATGCTGATATTGTTGTGGCGCAAACAAAAAAGGGTATGCGTGATTATCATGCCTTTTTTTCGCTGCGGCCGGCCGACTTGTTACTGGTTATCCACCGGGGCAATGTCCGTTTGTTCGACGAAACGGTGGCAGCCCAGCTAAAAACAGTTGATCTCGATAATTTTAGCAGAGTTTATGTAAATGGCGCCTGCAAGTATGTACAGGGCAATCTGCCGGACCTGATGGCGCAGATACTTGAGTATTACCCCGGGGCAAATTTTCCGGTAACGACTGTTAATGCTGAATGACCGATGAGCCTCTCCCGAAAAATAGGTTTGAAAATTTATCGCGAAAGCAAATACCTGCTTCGCGAAACGGGCTATAGGCTTGGGCTTTATAGCCGTTTCTATCGTTCGGCACGCGGATGCCGGATATTGATCTATCACGGGCTGTGTAAGGAAGACCCAACCCGTTTTAACCCTATTTTTTTAACAAAGGATAGGTTTGAAGATCACCTCAAATTCTATAAAAAATATTTTAATGTTATTTCGCTGGATGATTATTATGCACGAAATTTCAGCAACGAGCGGTTTAACGTTTGCCTGACGTTTGACGATGGTTTTGCAAATAATTACAAGTACGCATTACCCTTGCTCGAAAAATACCAACTGCCCGCAACATTTTTTATAACAGCTATCGGGGCCGCCGGCTATGATATTTTATGGAATGATTTTTTAAGCATCGTAAGTAAATATGGCCCTGAAAATCTGACCTACAAAAGGAAATTGTATCGCAAAGACAATGTTAACAAATACATCTCAGTTACTGATGGAATCAGCCTGGCCGATAAACTCCGCAACGCAGGTTTCACGGAAAAAGCCGACATGATGAGATTACTTTATCCGCAGGTACCTTTTAAAATAAACCAGGCCGACATGGATTACTGGCTGCAAATGACACCCAAAGAGATCCGAAAACTGGCTGCATCGCCTTATGTCACCATCGGATCGCATGGGTATTATCATAACGACCTTGCAAGGATAAAAATAAGCGACACCGCTGAGGAACTGATCCTTTCGAAACAATACCTCGAAAGTGTAACGCGCAGGAAAATAAAGAGTTTCGCGTTTCCTTATGGTTCTTATAGCCCCGAAGTAGTTGAAGCAGCAAAGGGCGCAGGCTATCGGCAATTACTTGCTATGGATTTTAAATTTCCGCAGGACATAAACGACCCTGCCTTGCTTGAGCGGTTCACCGTGAACCCGTTTATTTCAACGCATAACCAAATGTACGCAACCATAAAGCGCAGCTATGAACACCACTGAGCAGGCATTGGAGTACAGGATACGGAGGCTTAGCGATGATAATATCGCCGATGCTGAACAATTACATGCCGCAGTTTATGGCATAAAACTGCGGCCCGGTTTTTTTTCGGCGAAATATAACACCGCGTTTGCCGGCATACAGCACGTGGGCTTTATGGCTTACCATCGGAACGGTATGCCTATAGCATTTTATGCGGTTATCCCTTGCTTTATCGGCATAAATGAAGCCCAGATCCTCGCAGGCCAGTCAGCTGATACCATGACGCATCCCTATTATCGTTTTAAAGGATTGTTTGTGGAATTGGCGACACGTACATTCGAGCTTTGCCGTAGTTTGGGTATCCGGCTGGCTTTCGGTTTTCCAAATCAAAACTCCCTGCCGGGTTTCATCAATAAATTAGGCTGGCAAACAACGGAAAGGATGGACTGTTTCCGCATACAGGTAGCAGTAAAACCCCTGCCAAAAGTTTTGAGCAAGGTGTCTTTATTGAAAAACGCGGCGGAAGCGCGGAGAAAAAACGTGCTGAAAAAAAATGTGCTAAATCAGTTAGGTGTTGCAAATTCAGTGGTTGATGAGGGTTTTGGAGGTATTTGCCGTACCGATGGATTTCTACGCTATAAGACATACAACAAAAGCTACGTCGTCAGGATCGAAAATTCGATGGTTTGGCTTAAAATAAATAATGTGCTTTTGATTGGCGATATGTTGATGAGAGAAGGTGAATTCGGAATTACAATGAATGGGTTAAAAAAGCTGGCATCGCGCCTTGGGCTAAATGAGTTGCAATTTCATGCCAGCCCCGGAACCACACTGCACGGGTTGTTTTTAACGGTTTGCCAGCCTATCCCCTCTTTTCCCGTGATATTTAAGGACCTGGGCGCGGGCATCCATTTGGAGCAAATTAAATTCACATCAGCAGATATTGATACTTTTTGATAAGTCCGAAAGTCAGTTAAGACGGAAAGTCCGAAAGACGCTGCAACTGAAGTTTCGACTACAATAACTTGAGTTACACCGAAGTCTGAAACAAGGGCCTGATGTTTCGGTAAAAATAACTGGCAAAAAAGGAAATTAATGTTAACCACAGAGAACACTAAGAACACAGAGAAAAAAATGACAAACTATTAAGGCTTTGTGGCCTCTGTGTCTTCCCCTTTGCACTCTTTGCGGTAAATTTTTAATAGTTAGCTATTCAGAAGAATGATGAACCCATTAAAAAAACTACTTTTTAAAGACGAGATCGTCAGAACCTTCGCGATAACCCGCCTTCACGAAAACGAAGTACAGGAAAACGTTTTTCTGAAAAACGGCAGGCGCCGTATCGATATTAGCAAACATCACGCGATGATTTGCCTCGACCCTTTCTGCATAGCGGCATGGCTTTCAAACGATGAGGCGGATTCAATTGATCCGGAAAAAGTAGAAATTCAGTTTAAATCTAAAAACCGCCTAAACGCCGAAATAGCAGTATCATTTATTGAGAAGATCCCTACCCCAAAAGGACAATTGTTTTTGTACAAAATTGAAGGGGTAAAGAATCACCAGTTAAGCCTGCTGCACCGCCTGGCGCTGTTTGGTTATTTTCTGCGCTCAAAAACAAACACTTTTTATAGCCGCAGGGTTATTAGCGCGCTTTACTCCTACCCGCGACGAATCATTATCGTATCGTATAGCGATGAAAGCTATTACAATATCTTCCCGATGGATATCCAGGGATTTATTGAAGAGGAAGATATCTATCTGTTGGGTTTGAGGACCACGAACCTCACGCTTGGCAAAATACTCGAGTCAAAAAAAGTTGTGGTTTGCGATACGGACACCGTTGAGCTGGAAACCGTTTATAAACTCGGGAAACATTCAAGTAAATCACCAACAGAAAAGAACGAACTCTCTTTCGGGCTAACCGACAGTGAGCAGTTTGGTTTCCCGGTACCTGACTTTACCGGCTCCTATAAAGAAATCGAGATCGTTCAGCACAAAAAAATGGGCTATCACATGCTGATGATCGGCAAAGTTGTAAATTCAAAACAAATTAAACCCGACCCTTTATCGCTATATCATGTTGGATTTTTGCAGTTTAAGAAAAGTAGTTATGCGAATATTGAGGGATTATTTTGAGGAACTGAGGTTGAACCCCTGTCGCCGTCATAGCTCCCCTCTTGAGAGGGAGTGCGCCGGACCGCGCGGTAGCGGGGGTGTGTTTGCGGGCATGTCGGTTAACACACCCCTCCCCCCCTCTCAAGAGGGGATTCGCACCGCCCCTGCTTCCTTCATTGTTTTTCCTCCAATAAACAGGTTGCGGTATATCATTTCGTATCTGTAAGCGATGAGATACGTATCCGTCAACTATAATTACTCACACGATTACAGCACCCCGGAAAGTTGGTTTAAACGCACTGAGGGTTACGCGGGTATATTGGAGTGTTTGAGCCGCGACAATGAAGTGATCAACATCAAACAGATAAATTACGCCGGTAATTGCATGCACAACGGGATCGATTACCGGTTTGAGAATTTCGGCAAAAAAAATACTTTATTCCCCTTCAAACTCAATCGATATGTCACCCGCTTAGCCCCCGACGTGGTGATCATTCAAGGCCTTAACAAACCCTTACAGTTGATCCAGCTTTGTTTACTGGCTGGTAAAAAAATAAAAGTTATCGCCCATCATCATGCCGAAAAGCCATTTACAGGATGGAAAAGGTATATCCAAAAGGCGGCTGACCGCTTTATACACGCATACCTTTTCGCATCCCACGAAATGGGGCTTGAGTGGGTAGAAAAAAAGATCATTTCTTCGCCGGCAAAATTACATGAGGTGATGGAAGTGTCCTCAAGGTTTCGTGACGTCAAAAAAGAACCTGCAAAGTTAAAAACGGGGGCTTCCGGCAATCCCACCTTTTTATGGGTTGGCCGGCTTAACGACAACAAAGACCCATTGACCGTAGTGAAAGCATTTATAAGATATGCAGGCATTAACCCCGATGCCCGGTTGTATATGCTGTACCATACCGACGAATTGCTGCCGCAAATAAAAAAGCTTTTAAAAGAAGGAATTGCAGCGGATAAGGTCATCCTTGTTGGAAAAATAGCGCACGACGAAATGCTATACTGGTATAACAGCGCCGACTTTTTTATCTCCGGTTCACATTATGAGGGCAGCGGCACAGCCCTTTGCGAAGCGATGTCATGCGGCTGCGTACCCATTGTTACCTACATACCTTCGTTCCGGATGATAACTGATGGGGGCGAATGCGGTTGGCTATATAAACCTGGCGACGAAGAGGGCCTGCTATCAGCACTGGTGGATACAAAACGCCCCGGTTTGCAGGCAAAGCAAACCAGGGCGCTGGCATATTTTAAATCAAACCTGTCTTTTGAGGCCATCGCCCAAAAGATCCACGCTATCGCCGAGTGTTTGATTTAATTCCCCGGCGTAGTCGTAGGCATATTTTTCATCATTGCCTTCTCATACTCCATCATGATCCCCATAAGCCGCTTACTTTCATAGGCCGAAAACTGGGCAAATTTCAATGCTTCCGAAGGGTTCATTGCAATCTTTCTTTGCAGGGCTTCCACTTGTGGCTTTATTGTCGAATCTCTTTGCCTCCATTTTTTGTCCAGTTCGTCTCTTTTCGCTTTTGCAGCGGCCGTAGTATCGGTGGTAAGGGTTTTCATATTGGTTAAATAATCGGTGATGGCGTTGTCATATAATGCACATATCTTTTTCTCGTCAGGGTCGGTGATGCTTAATGAATCCATAACCGAATTTCCTTTTGCCGATGCCGCAGTAGTTGAATTTGTGGCCGACACGGTACCCGAGCCCGATTTCGGCTTACACGAAACAACAACAAGCGCAATGGCTGTCAATACAAAAAAATTGATTTTTAAGCTGGTTTTCATGATTGAAAATTGTGAAGTTTACGAATTAAGAATACTTTTTAACTGAAAATCAAATGGTTAAGTCGACCCTCTATCAAATATCTAAATAAAAAACCAAACTATTCCTAATACTTTTTACTTATTTTTAGGGGTAAACAATAAGCTGGAATGCTGCTCGGGAATGATTAACCCACGAACAGGCTGATCATATTTTTAGCGATCTGCTGGGTGGTACATAGCCGCACCGGGTCGTGCCCCCGCCGGGTGTTTTTGAGTATCCTTACAATCTCTTCGTTCATTTCCGATACGTCGCCTACTACATGGTGATGCCGGTATTCCTTATCCATGGGTTTGCAAAAGCTCACAACATGCGCGCCGGCATAAAGGGCTTCCGCCATTACCGCCCCGAACCCTTCATAGTTTGAAGTATGCAGAAATACTTTAGCGTGCTGCATCATCGCCAGCACGTCCGCATGAGGCAGTTCGCCGGCAAAGGTGAGATTGTTTGTTAGATCCAGCTTTTTCGAAAGTTCTTTAAGATTCTCCATTTCAGGCCCTTTCCCGCAAATGACAGCTTTTATGCCGGGAAAAAACTTCTTTAAAAAAGCAATAGACTCCACAAATAGGTGGTATTGCTTCAAAGGGATCAGCGAGCCTGCACCCATGACGTCGATGTCCCTTTTTGCCGGCGCCGGGCCGTATAATGAAGTATCTATCCCAACCGGTACAACCTGGCTTATCCGGAGCCCATAATTTTGCCTGAATTCGCGGGCAATGAAATCAGATAAGGCGATGAGCGTATGGCCCGGCGGTTTTATCCACCTGACATATTTATTACCGCGTTTGGCATCCTGGCCCAATATCCAGGCGTAATGCGTCAACCGGTTTCGTTTGGCAAAATAGTTGCCCACAAAAGCACATTCCCCAAGCCAAAAGCTAAGCAGGCCCATCAATTCGTATTGCCTGTTTAACCCGCATAAAACGGACCAGGCTTTCCGCCAGGTTTGCAAACGATGAAGCCTGCCCCGGTTTCGCCCCCCGAGTGCGATTACTTTTACACCATTCCAATCATATTCACCGGGAATATTTGGATATTGAAAGGCTATAATGATAACATTCAGGCCGGGGCAAACCTCTTTGAGCGCCTTCACAAAAAGCTGCATCGGCGGCATACAGGTAGTATCGGCCTCGTTTGCAGCGAAGCCGGGACTGAGAATAACCAATGTTTCGGGCTTACTCTCCATCCAGCAAAAGCATTTTATTACAAAACGATAAACTCGATTTATTGTGTGTGATAAGCAGGATCATTTTCCCGGCCCTGGCAATTCCCTGTAGCCGGGTAAGTATGGCTTTTTCCGAATGATCATCTATTTCACCAAATGGTTCGTCCAAAATAAGGAGGTCAAAGTCGTGGTACAGCGCCCTCGCCAGCATGATCCGTTGCCGCTGGCCCCCGCTTATGTTTTTACCATTTTCGGTGATAACTTTTTCAATGCCTTCCGGGTATTTCTCCAAAAACGATTCAAGCCCGCAAATGGAGATAATATTATCTAATTTAGCCTGGTCCGCAGGTCCATCCGCCAGCGTAATATTTTTGAGCATTGAGTCGTGAATAAAAAATGGCTGCTGTTTCACATACGAAATGCGTCCGCAGTAAGTTTTTAACCCATCGGCATCGCTACTTTCACCGTTGATATAAATGTTACCGCATCCCGGCCGCAAAAAACCCAGCAAAAGGTTGATAACGGTTGTTTTCCCCTTGCCCGATGGGGCTGACAAACCCATAAAATCGCCGCCGGATAGGTTAAAGCTCAAGTTGCTTAATACCTGGTGATCGCCATGTTTAAAATAGATATTTTGAAACTGAACCGATGTTATTGAAGCCAGGGGTGTTCCTGGCGCGGAGTCCGGCTTTTCAGTTTCAGGCAGCAGCAGATCGCTGATCACAAACTGGTACGTTTTTATCTGGCCGGTGCTATTCAATATTTTAATGATCCCGGGGATGATCTTGTAGGCGGCGGCCATAAATATCCCTATCGTGAGCAGATCGACCGCCGGGTTATTCGCCGATAGTTTATTGATGGCGATCAGCATAAAAAAGCCGGCAACGGCAAAAACCTCGATAAGGCGCGACGGAAGGCTTTGCAAGGTTTGCTGGGTGGCAATGTTGTCATCCAGTTGCTGCTGGTAAGCATGGAACCTATCTGTAAAAAAGTCACTTTTATCATAAATATTGCTTTCGACATATCCAGCGAGTGACTCATGCAGGTGCTGAAGGGTTTTCTCGCTTGTCCGTTTTATCTGTGCGCGAATATGCCTCAATTTACCCCGGATAAACCAGCCCAGCAAAACAACCGGCGGCGCCAACAGCAAAAACAAAACAAGGAAGAGTGCAGGGTGATAAAAAAGAATGGCGCACACGGTAAAGATGATCAATATCAACTGCGAAACAACCTGCTGGAAATTGGTTAGGATATAGCTGCTGAATTCAATTGGTTGCTGGCTGATGTTCCGGGTATAAACCGAGGAGTCGACATTAACAAACCGGAGATAGTCATTATCAAAATAATGCTTCATGTTCCGTTTGGATAAGCGCGAGGCAACCGCATAAAAGAAATGATGCTGCGATTTAAGCCCGGCGAAGCCGAACCAATTTTTGATGATGAAAAGGAGGCAGAAGATGCCGATCAGCAATACGGAGTTGGGATTTAGCAATGATACCGGGAGAGCCGAAACTTTTGACGGGATGCTGCCTTTAGTATAAAAGTTGACAATAAGCAGGAGCGCCCCGAGGAAAGCAATATCCAGCAGGCCGATAACCAGGTCAAAAAGAATAAGCTTGTATAGCGTTATCCTTTCCTTGCTTGTTAGAATAGCGAAAATACCTTTTAAAGTATGCCTCAATTTTGTGCGGTGTACGGTTGGTTACCGGAACTGATTGAGGTACGTCTGGCTTTATAAAATGGTTGCTTAGCTGTCGCTGAAAATAAAAAACCTCCGGTCTACAAAAGTAGGCGGAGGTAACAAGGATTTTGGTAGTATTAAATTATAACCTGTTGATCGAAATGTCCTCGTGAACTTCTACCATCTTTTTGGTAACGGTGTCTTTTTCGTCCAACAACAACTTATAAAAGCCTGCGGCAACCAGTCCGCCGAGTATCGGCGCCACTATAAACAGCCACAACTGGCTGAGCGCCTTACCGCCGGCAAAGAGTGCCGGACCGAGGCTGCGTGCCGGGTTTACGGATGTTCCGGTGATCGGGATCAACACCAGGTGAATCAAAACCAATGACAAACCAATAGCAAGACCGGCAAACGCAGGATTTGCGCGCTTTGCGGTGGTACCAAATATTACGATCAGGAAAAGAAAGGTAAATACTGCTTCGCCGATAAAAGCCGACTCTGTCGAATATTTGCCCAGGTAATCGGCACCCCATCCATTGGCGCCGAGCGCATACTCGCCCATCGTAAAACCGCTATTGCCGGTTGCCAGCAAATATAAAATACCTGAAGCGGCGATAGCGCCAAGGCACTGTGAAATTACATAGCCAATAGTGTCCTTAACGGACAGTTTGCCCGCGGCCATCATCGAAATAGAAATAGCGGGATTGATGTGACAGCCTGAAATAGGCCCGATGGTGTACGCCATCACCACAACACTAACGCCAAATGCCAGTGAAATGCCCAACAGCCCGATCCCCGAGGCACCCACGCCCGGAACATTTGCGCCGGCTATTACCGCCGCGCCGCAACCGAAAAGCACCAAGCAGAATGTGCCCAGTAGCTCAGCAACATACTTAGTTAGAGGTTTTGTTTCCATAACTGAATTTGATTAGGGTTTATAATTCATTAAAGTTATACAACAAATTTTCATTTAGCACAACCTTAACAAAAATAAAATGTCACCGAAACACTATGGTAAACTCCGTTTGCTTTTGAATTATGGTCTTTAAGGAGAAGTCAAAGCCATGATTTACAAGTATCTCGCGTACGAGTGTTAAGCCTATCCCCTGCCCGTCTTTTTTGGTGCTGAAGAACGGGGAAAAAAGATTGGCGGCATTGGCAGCGTCAATACCCGGGCCTGTATCAGAGATGACAAGGGTTTTATTTTCTAAAGATGTTTGCATGCTGATCATCCCATCGCGCCCAATCGCTTCAATCGCATTTTTTACAATATTGATAAGCGCCTGCTCCATTTGCTGCTCATCTGCCTGTACGATAAACGGACTGTCAGCAAGCTGTATATCAATGTTGATATGTTTTTCATCGGCTTTACTTTGCATGAGCGTTTTTATGGAATTGACCAGCTTGTGCAAGTCAAGGGGCCTTCTGTTCGGCGCGGGTAGTTTCACCAGGTCGGCAAAGTTCCGCATAAATAAATTCAGGTTTTGGTTACGGTCAATGGCCACCTGCAAGGCATCCTTTACCGCCTTAACGTCGTCTTTTTCCCAAAGCCGGGTGGTTTTCAATGCCGATTGCATGATGGAATTTACGGGCCCAACCGTATTGTTCACTTCGTGTGCCATCAATCTGATCACCTTACCATAAACATTTTTCTCGGCGGCTAATATCTCAACCGTCAGGTCTTCTATCATTACGAAATGCCGCGAAAAGCCCCTATCGATAAAATGCGATTTTTGAAGCTTAAATGTGCTCACGCCATCAGGTTTAACAACTATCGCCTCCCCTGATTTTAAATACTTGATTTGCTGCAACAAAGGGTGTTCCAGCCGGTCCACGGGATACTTTAATAATTGTTCGGCCTTAAAACCAAGTAGTTGTAATGCTTTGGGGTTGATCTGCTGCACGTGGTCGTCAAAATCAAGGATGATGATCCCGGTAGGCGAAGTAAAAATCAGTTTCTCCAGGAAAAAGTGCTGCTGCTCCTGTCGTGTTCGTTCAGCGCGCAGCTCATCCATCATCTGGTTATACACTCCGATCAATTTATCCATCTCGTACTTGCCGGTTGACAGGAATTTTACGTTAAAATCGCGGTCTTTAATAGCCTCCACCCCTTGCATCAGCATTGTTAAGGGCCGCAGCAATTGTACATACAGCTGCCAGGCAATTACAATTGAAATGATGACAAATACTTCCGAGATGATAAAGAATATCCTGTTTTGGCAGAAAATAAACCAGGCAAGGACAAGCGCTACCATGTGAATGATAACGACAAATAAGATGTACTTAGTCCTCAGCCTCATCGTAAGGTATTTGATACTTCTCCAGCCGCCGGTACAGGGCGCTGCGGGTAAGCCCTAAAGATACGGCAGCTTTTGATACCTTGTTGTGGTGATATTCCATAGCGCGCTTGATCATGGCAACCTCCACTTCTTCCAAAGTTAAAGTACCTATACCCGGCAGTTGCAAATTGCCCTTTTTTACAGGCGACAACTCCAGCTGGGAGCGGAAATCTTCTATTTCCAATTCATCGTTTTTACTAACGAGTATGGTGCGCTCTACCAAATTTTTTAATTGCCTGATATTGCCGGGTAAAGGCAATTGTTGCAGCCATTTAATAGCCGATGTCGCCACTGATAATTTAGGCCGGTTATAAATTTCCTTTAAATTGCTGATGAAAAAATTAACCAACAGTGGGATGTCCTTTGGCCTGTCGCGCAAGGGCGGCAGGTAAATGGTGATCAAATTAATGCGGTACAACAGGTCTTCGCGGAACGAGCCCCTGCTTACCATGTCATCCAGGCTTTTGTTGGTGGCGCACACCACGCGCACGTCCACCGTTTTGGTCCGGCTGCTGCCCAGCACTTCATAGGTGCGGTCCTGCAAAACGCGCAGCAGTTTTACCTGGCTACCGCCGTCCAGGTCGCCTATCTCGTCTAAAAAAATCGTTCCTTTATTTGCCAGCTCAAAGCGGCCGGCCCTGTCGAACCTTGCATCCGTAAAGGCACCGCGTACGTGGCCGAACATTTCACTTTCAAAAAGTGAAGTAGAGATACCACCAAGGTTGACTTTGACGAACGGTTTATTTTTTCGAAGGCTGTTTTCGTGAATAGCCTCAGCAATCAACTCTTTGCCTGTCCCGCTTTCGCCCATAATCAGGATAGACGCATCAGTAGTCGCCACCCGCCCTATAGTTTCCAAAATTTCCAGCATTTGGGAATCTTCGCCAATAATATGCGGAAAGTTATACGTTTTATCCAGCTGTTTGCGGGTATGGTGTTCCGTCTTCTTCTCCTTAAGGTCAAGCAACGTCTTTACCGACTGCAGCAAATGTTCATTGCCCCAGGGCTTATTGATAAAATCGTTTGCTCCTGCCTTCATGCCCTGCACAGCCAGCTCAATACTCGCCCAACCGGTAATTAATATGATCGGTATTGCTGGGTTGATCTGTTTGATCTTACCCAATAGCTCCATCCCCTCTTTGCCGGAAGTATCATTGGAAAAATTAAGATCGAGGATGATCAATTCCGGTTGCTGTTTTTTGATCATCTTCATCGCCTCCGCCGGGCCGGCACAAGCCGAAGCATCAAAGCCCCCGTCGTTTAACAACAGGAGCAATGAAGCCCTTACGGCAATATCATCGTCTATGATCAGGATCATATTTTAAAATTTTGTCTTAACCGTTGATTAAGCTGATTTTTGTGATTTCGTTGATTCTTAGCTTCAGGCAAATCAGCTTAATCAATAAAATCAGCTTAATCAACGGTTCAGACTTACTCCTCATGCAAAGCAACCGCCGGATAAATCGCCGCCGCCTGTTTGCCCGGATACAGCGAGCAAACCAGCACCAGCAAGTAAATAAATATAATCGATAAAAATAGGGCAATTATGTAAACACTGGCGGGCAAGTTAAATAAATTCAGGAGCGGGAACTGTACGGCGAAAAAGGCGCCGATAATTAAGGAAAGTGTAGCCAATATCATCGCCTCGTTAACGAGTTGTGTTGAAACACCATTACCTGTGGCCCCAACAGCCCTGCGTAAAACGATCTCTCCACGCCGCTTGTTAATATTATACCAAAGCACGCCAAATAAACCGAGGGCCACATTAATAATCAGGAAACAGGCCACAATCAACAGCGCGATCATTGGCACCAGGCTAAAGTAATTGATGCTGATACGTTTGTCGGTCATGTGTTCAATCTCGATATCCGAGTTCTTCATGTAATTGGCAATGGTTTTATATAGTTTTCCCTCAAAGGCTGCGTCAGCGTCTGGGGTCACCTTTATCACCATTCTATCCAGCCAACGGTACGATCCTGTATCAATCCGTTGATAAAGGCCGGCTCCGGTAGTGGCGTAATCACCTTTAATTTTTATACTCTGCACCACGCCTATAATTTTCATCTTGTTTTTGTTGTCGCCATCGCCAATGATCTTTCCAAGTGCCTCGCCGCTGCCAAATAGCTTTTCTTTCAGGTCGGTATTGATCACAATGGGTTTATCTTTGGCAATATCGTCCCCTTTGTCAAACCATCGGCCTTCCAGCAGTTGCATGTTAAACACTTTGCGGTAACTGTCATCAACGTTATACCAGTCGATGTCGTCTGCCTTTTGGTTATTAAATGTAATACCGCCCGAGTTGCGGTTTTGGGTAAAAGGGATGTTTCCGGCGGTAAAACCCACCTCTTTTACCTGTGGTAGCGCCTTAATGGTTTGTACCAGCGTTTGATAATATAAGTCGAGCGAATCGGTATTTTTGGTTTGATAGGAGTTGCCATAAGTAACCACCCATACGTCCTGGTAATCAATCCCCATTGGCTTTTTATAGTTATGATAGTAATACACTACCAGCGTAAATACGGCGAATATGACCAGGAAGGAGACCAATATCTCCGACATCAATAAAAAGTTTTGCTTCTTTTTATTCCAGATCAGTTTAAATAAATGCTTAAACATAATATCTTGATTTAAAGGTTGATAATTATTGTGCTTTCAGGGCGGTTACTACGTTTAATTTAGACATGCGCCATGCCGGGTAAACGCCTGAAAATAAACCGAACACCAGGCAGATAAGCAAACCGATAAACAACACCATAAAGTTTACCGAAAGCTCGAGGTTTGCTATCAAATGCGCACTGTTAATGAAATAAATCACTACTACGGAAAGCACCAGCCCGATAGCGCCACCTAATAGCGTTAGAATGATATTTTCGACGATAAACTGGTATACCAGCGTGCGCGATGAGGCGCCGAATGCTTTGCGAACGCCGATTTCGGATGAGCGTTCCATGATCCTGGTAATGTTGATATTCACCAGGTTTAACGTGGGCAGCAGCATAAACAGGAATACAAATACGCTTATAATGGTAAGCACCAGCGTTACGCCCGATTGATTTTCGTTACCGGTATCAACATAGGCAGCAATGTACTTGTCAGCGTGGCTGTATAGCTTGTTAAAATCCTTGCTTTCCATAGGTATTTTTTGTACCACCTGTTCGTATTCATCGTGCATTTTTTGCAGATCGCCGCTTGACTTTGCCAGCAAGACAGCCGTATACCCTCCCTGGTAACCCTTGTTCCGGTAATCGCTTTTGGAAACAGTGTAGGGCAGGTAGATATCGCTGTAAGTCAGATAGCTGGTTACCGGCACATTTTTTACTACGCCGATAACCCGGTATTTTACATTGTCGGCTTCGATATATTTGCCGACTACCGATAGAACATCGCCGAAATATTCATTTTTCATGTCCTGCGATATCACGGCAACTTTCTCGGCATTATCCACCTGTTGTTTGTTAAAAGCTTTACCTTCTACGAAATCATATTCCAGGATGTCCCAATAAGCCGCATTGGTGTATTTATAGTTGACGGCTATCTTTTTGTCGTTGACGTAGGTATTGGTACCGTTGGCCCCGGAAGATATGGCAATATTAATAGGTGTCTTCAGGTTTTTGGTGAAATGCTCGAGGAAATAGTAGGACGGGGCACCTGAACTCATATTACCTTTTCCTTCTTCTTCCATTCGCACGATGTATAACGAGCGATCTCTTTTCCGGTCGGGATAGTTGTCGCCCACCACCTTTTCAATAAATGCGGTTAACACCAGCAATATAGTCAGCGTAAAGCTGATGCCAAACAGGCTGATGAAGGTGAAAAACTTCCGTCGCCTTAAAACCGCTATGGCTATTTTAAAATAATTTTTTAGCATGATCTTAATTTTTTAGGTTGATATTATTGTACCTGCGAACCATCGAACAAGCGTACCAAACGATGCGTTTTATGCGCCATATTTTCGTCGTGCGTTACCATTACGATGGTAGTGCCGTCATTTTGATTCAGCTGCGTCAATATGTCCATAATCTCGTTGCCCATGGCGCTGTCCAGGTTACCAGTTGGCTCATCAGCAAGGATGATCTCCGGTCGGCCTACAATAGCCCTTGCAATGGCCACACGTTGCTTTTGGCCGCCGGAAAGCTGCGTTGGGAAATGCTTCATCCTGTTGGCCAGGCCAACTTTTTCCAGTGCTTCTGACGCCAGCTTCCTGCGTTCTTTTGCAGTTGTCGCGCGATACAGCAACGGCAGTTCTACATTGTCAAGTACCTGCAGGTCATTGATCAAATGGTAGCTCTGGAATATAAAACCCAGCTTCTGGTTGCGGAAATGCGCCAGCTCCTTGTCTTTTAAATGTTCCGTTTGCTGGTTGTCTATCTTAACCTGGCCTTTTGAGGGTGCATCCAGCAGCCCCATTATATTCAGCAAGGTACTTTTGCCACAGCCGGATGGGCCCATTATCGACAGGAATTCGCCTTTGGCGATGTCGAGGCTGATGCTATTGAGCGCCAGGGTTTCCACCGTGCTGGTGCGGTAAACTTTTTCGATGTTTTGTAAGTGTATCATGGGAATCAATTAGTGAGTTAGTGAGTTGTGAATTATTGAGTTATTGAGTTACTGAATTAGTGATTTCTTCCTTTTACCTTTCGCCTTTTACCTTTCGCCTTTCGGCTCCTCGTCCGCCATAGCTTTAGCGACGGCGGATTCACCTCATTTATAAGTTATCTTTTCATTTTTTTCAAAGTCGTATAGCGCCAGGTAGCGCAGTTCGTAATAAGCGCTCCAGAAATCACGGAGGGATTGGACGTAATCCCGTTTGGCCTGGTCATTTTCGGTAAAGGCGATGCTCAGGTCGGTGATGCTCAGGTCGCCCAAAACATAGCGGTCGCGCGCAATTTTGTATTTTTCGGAAGCGATGCTGTCCGCCTCGGCGGTATAGGCCAATTGTTCGCGCATCATATTAAAAAGCGATACCTGCGTTACAATTTGCTGTTTAAAAGTCTGTTTGTCGCGCTCAACCGAATCTATCGTCAGCTGCTGGTTAGCTTCAGCGGTTTTAATTTTGGCTTTCGACCGGCCCCAGTCCAGCACTGGTATGGAAAACTGCAATTCCAACAGCTGCTGGTTTTGGGGCGACCGGTATACTCCCGGAATACTGCTTGCCGAATTTGAAGTACCCAGGTTGGCTGTTAAAGTTGCGGTGAAACCGGTTTGGCCATGCGCTATCGCTACATTGCGCTTAGCCTCGGCAATGCGTCGCACAAAAGCAATGGCGTCCGACCGGTTTTCAAAGGCCTGGGCCAGCACTTTATCGGCGGTAACATTCATCTGGCTGATGGTTTGCGGCACCATCAGCACCAGTTTATCATCCCCTTCATGGCCAATATAGGCCCCTAAGTTAAGGGTGGCGATCTCCACGTCCCGTTTTGCGGTACCCATTGCCTTTTTAGCATTGAGTTCTTCCAGCCGCAACTGTAAAATATCGTTTTTGGATACTTTGCCCAGTTCAAATTTCAGGTTAGATACTTTTAACAGCTTTTGGGTGTTCTCCAAATTATTGGTCGCTGTTTGCAGGTTTACCTGGGCCAGCAGCAAGTCAAAGAAATAGCCGGTCGCGGTGATGGATATCTGTTCCTGCGCTTCTATGTAGGCCTGTTTGCTTTCATCGTACAGCAGCGGCTGTATCTTTTTATCCCATTTAAGGCTGTTATACTGGCCGATGGGCTGGCTAAACCCTATGGCGTAGGGCACGCCGTTGTATAAAATGCTGTTATGGTCAAAATCGTCAAACCGCTGCATTTGCGTCTCGCCGTAAATCGTAGCGCCTGTGGCGGTGATGGTTTGGCTGAAATTCAAGGTCACCGCGGAATTGTCGTAGTGGATGGATTGAAACAGTATCGATCCGTTAGGCTGTACCACCGGCGTGCTGGTTTTACTATAGCCGGGCAAATTGCCGCTTAATGATAATTGCGGCTCATAGTTGGATTTAAAAGTACGCCATACCCAATAATTGGTTTCGCGCGTAGTGGCCGCCTGTTTCGCAGCGATGGAGTTACCTTTGGCCAGCGCCACCACATCCTCCAGCGTAAGCCGCGTGGTATCGCCCCCACCGCAAAATGCTTTAAGGCTGATCGTTAAAAATAATATCGTAAATAAAAGTTTCATTCTGCTTAGTTTTTTTCTTTCGGACTTTTCCGACTTTCCGGACTTTTCTGACTCTTCCAAACTATTCCTCTATCGTCACTTCGCTTGAATTTTTAAAGGCGCTCATATCTGACGTGACGACTACATCACCGGGTTTTACGCCGTCTTTAATCTCAACATCGTCGAAATTGGACAGTCCGATATGTACCGTCCGCTTGACAGCCTTATTGCCGTTTACCACAAAAATGTCCTGCGTATTTGCCCCTTTAAATGCGGCGCCGTTGTTTACCATCATCACGTGGGTATGTGCGGCCGTAACCAGGTAAACATCCACTTTCATATTCGGCCGCAGGGCCTTGTTGCTGCGGTCGTCTAATTGTATATCGAAACTGATAATACTGTTTTGTATAGATGGAGAGACATTTGTCACATGCCCCCGCAACTGGATGTCATTGATCAGCACAATCACGGGTGTGCCGGCATGCAGCTGATCCAATGAATTATCGGAAATACTTCCCTGCACCTTAAAGCTGCTCAGATCGGCAATCCTTGCCAATGATTCACCTTCTTTAATATTTGCGCCGATGTTCTTATCTACATAGGTTACCACCCCGGCGCGTGTGGCCACAATGTTTGCCAGGTCGAGCTTGTGCTGCAGGACATTCAGATCGCTTTGCATCACATCTGCAGCCAGCTCAGCCTCTTTTATTTCGATCTGCATGGTTTGCTGTTTATTTTTGATCTCGTTCTCGATCTGCTTCTTTTCCAGCTGCGCCACTTTAAGGTTCAATTGGGCCTGCTCGATGCTTTCGCGGGTACCGCCGCCGGCTGCAAACAGGCGTTTGGCGTTTTCAACGGCATCCGCCAGGTCGCTGATGTGTAATTGCTTGATATCGTTGTTGGATTGTATATCGAAGAAGCTTTTATTTAAATCGAGCTTCAGTTTTTGGATTTCATCCCTTTTTGATTCAAGTTGAAATTTCTGTTTGTCGAAGTCGTTTTGGGCAGAGGTTTTATCCAGCGTCAGAATGGATTGGCCAGCCTGTACTTTGCTGCCCTCGTCAAGGCTCACGCTTTTGATGGATGCGCTGATGGGGCTGGTAAGTATTTCTTCAAATTCCGGCAATACCTCTCCGGTTGCGTTGATCGTATTTTCGATATTGCCGGTTTTTACCGCAGCGGTGGTTATCTCCGATCTCTTTACGGTTGATTTAAGGGTGGTGCGCAGTAACCATACCGCCATCACCAAAACCGCTACAGATATGATCACGACAAAAATCGTCTTCTTCCTGTTCTGCGCTGAAACCTCTTGTGTTATCTCTTTGTCCATAGTACCTTGTATTGCATAGTTATATGCAATAGGTGTACCAAACATAATTTACTGGTTATGTGTCATTTAGTTTTTTATATTGTTGTGAATTTGTCCGATATCGGACAAAAAGTTCGAATTTGGAACTAAGATTTATATGATTAAAGGAATTTTAGGATTAAAGAATGGCAGCGTTAGCCCTTCAGCGCAATCATAAAAATCAACTAGATCAACGGTTCAGACAATTTTAAAAACATCTTTCAACGCCCGTTTGGCTGCATGGTAGCCACACATCCCATGCACGCCGCCTCCCGGCGGTGTGGACGAAGAGCAGATATACAATCCCTTTGCCGAAGTTTTATATGGCGACCAGCGCAGGGCCGGGCGGGTGAACAGTTGTCCGATATCGATCACGCCGCCATTGATATCGCCGCCAATATAATTGGGGTTATATTCTTCCATTTGAACGGAATTCATAGAATGCTTTGCAAGTATCCGTTCCCTGAAACCGGGGGCGAAACGTTCCACTTGTTTTTCGATCGCATCGGTCATATCAGTCATCGATCCATTTGGCACATGGCAATAAGCCCAGGCTGTATGTTTGTTATCCGGTGCGCGTGTCGGATCGAACAATGACGGCTGTGTCAGCAAAACAAAAGGTTTTTCGGTAATCTTACCGTCCGAACTTTGTTGTTCCGTACTTGCTATTTCTTCAAATGTATTGCCGATATGTACCGTACCCGCCTTTTCGCATCCGCTGGCAGTAAAAGGGATTGGCCCATCTAATGCCCAGTCTACCTTAAAAATTCCCATGCCATATCGGTACCGTTCCAATTGCCATTTGTACAACGATGAGAATTTGTGTCCTGCAATTTGCAGCAGTTGTTTTGGGGTAATATCAAATAAAACCGCGTGCGCAGACGGAAGCTGCTCCAGGGACTGGATATAAAGATTAGTTTCAAACTTACCTCCTATCGATCTAAAATAACCCGCCAATGCGTTCGCGATCTGGTTCGATCCTCCTTTGGGAACAGGCCATCCTTTTAAATGCGCCAAAGCCATTAAAACCAGCGCTTCGGCCGAGGTGGCTATATTGGTTAAGGGTTGAATAGAATGCGCCGCCATTCCGGCCAGCAGTCCTTTAGCCTCTTCAGTCTTAAAACGTTTGGATAAATGCGATGCGGACGTCAGCGCCTTTAAGCCAAAACTTGCCATCGCGAACCGGTATTTTGGAAAATGCAGCGGCGCCAGTACATCCGGGGCAATCCTGGGCCAATCCCGGACAATCGGTTGCATCAGGTCAAGGTAAGCGTTTTCGTCAGCTTCCAGCAAAGCAGCAGTTTCTAAGATGGATGATTTGATCACCGCCGCCAAACCGTTGTCAAAAGGATGCGCCGCGGCGATTGGCGGGTAAATAAACTCCAAACCAAACTGATCCAGCGGCAGCTTCGAAAAAAAGGGTGAAGAGACTGCCAATGGGTGCACCGCTGAACAAATATCGTGGGTAAATCCCGGCAGCGTTAACTCCGCAGAGCGCAGGCCCCCTCCAATGGTTTCTTTTCCTTCAATCAATAATACAGAAAGACCCTTTTGCTGCATCAGTATCGCGGCCGCTAATCCGTTCGGGCCGGAGCCGACTACTATTGCATCAAAATCGCGTCTTTCAAGCGGCATTTAAAAATCGGAGTAAGCAGTCGGGTGCAGAAATATAGCGTCGATATGATTCACATTATTCTGGTACTCAGGCTTTGCGGAAAGCGTTTTCCAATAAGGGTCGTCACCAAAAGCTTTCCACAGCCGGTCGTGATCAGCCATGCTGTTAAAGGTCACCATATACATCAGGTTGGGCATATGACTACCAACCAAAACTTCCGAATAAAATACCGCGTTAAAACCAAGCCTTTTAAAAAGCGCAACTTCATCTCCATCGTTAAACATACCAACCTTGTTGAGGTTATATTTTTCGGTCGGGCTTTCATAGCTCCGCAGCTCATATATCCGGTCGGCCTTATTGGCGGTTAGGTCAGGCACGGCCGGCGCCGTCATTTTTGGGAAAGCGCGGGTTATTATGGTTTCTATCCGCGTGTATGGCGCATTGTTGTAAACGGCATTTATATAATCTTCCCCGGCAGTAAGGTAATCATGGTCGCCCATAAGCTGAACGTCGAGGTTTTCCAGTTGCTTCCATGTTTTAAAGGGGATAAACACGTACACCCGCTTACCGAGCGTATCGGCGGCAACTGGTTTAAATACGCCGACATTTGCTATACCCAGCCGGTGCAAGGCGGGTAAATAGGCATTTTGCAGGTAGCTATCCAGCTGGTCTTCCTGCGCCTGTGTTTTGAGATGATAGATTTTGATCTCGTAATAATATTTGGGGGCGGCATTGGCTTTCGCGAAAAAACCAGCTGAAAGCGCAAAAAATAAAATAAAAAAGCGGAAGAGTGATTTAAAGTTGGTCATTGTAAAAAGCATTGAAAATTTAGGACGAAATTAAATCTTTCTCAGCCTATTATCGAAATTTATTGCGTAACAAACCGGATAAATACGTAAAATATTACTTGCTTATTTCACCCACCTGGTTTCCAGCATTTTCATAAAATAGCCACCCACCACGCTGCGCGCCTGGAAGCCCACCATTTTGCCGTCGGTCGTTTCGTGCCAGTCACTCAGCGGTACGCGTGTTGGGGTCTCAGTAGCATATTTGTAGACCGGATCTATCAGTGCCTGGAAATCTTTCTGATTATCGGCCAATGCAGCGGTCCACAATATCCAGTCGGATTTGGTGTAAGTTTTGCGGCTGTCCAGCGGTAAACCAAATGCGTTTTGCCGGGTGAGGTAATAGTTAATTTCCGTTTTCGCGACAGCCGGCGGGAACAGGTTTAACCCCAAAACTTTGTCCCAAACCAGGTTATATTTTTGGCTCCAGGAGTCTTTGTTGCCAAAAACAAGCTCGTAATGGTCGCCGGCCTGGTCCATGGTTTGCCATTTGCCCGCCAGGCTTACTGCCAGGGTGTGGTATTGCGCGGCCACCGACTTTTTGCCAAGGCGATTGGCCAGGTCGGCATAGCTGCCGAGTGCAACAATCGCCTTTATTGATAAATTGGCGTTATGGGCCAAATGCCCGGCAAAATCGTCGGTACAAAGCTGGTTGCCGGGGTCGAATCCATTATTGCTGAGATAAGCCGCCCAGGCGGTCAGTGTTTTCCAATGCCTTTTGGCGAAATCGGCGTTGCCTTCAGCCCTGGCGATGGCATCCGTCAGTATGATCATGTTTCCCGACTCTTCCACAGGCATATTTTCGCCATAAGTCTGGCCGTTTGCGAGCGGGTAAGTACCCAGGTCGTGGGCGGCGAAATTATGCGACCAGGCCGGGCTTTCGCAATAATGAAAGATGCCATTTAGCATACCTTCGAGCAGGTGTGGGTTATAAAACAAGTATAATGGCGCCGAGGGATATGTCACATCAACCGTGTTGATTGAGCCGTTGCTGAAGTTTTCCTTGGACAGGAAAAGTATATCACCCTGCGGGCTTTTCATTAGCTGGTGAGCAGAAATACTTTGCCGGTAAGCCAGAACGCACAAGTCTGCATAATTTTTACCGCCTGCCTTTAGCGCCCAGGCATACATGCTTTTGTTAAAATCGTCGCATTGCTTCATTACGGACGCGTAATTTCCGGCAGCGGCTTTTAATTCCTGCTCAATCGTCACTCTCCCGCCGGCTTTCCACCAGGGCTGTAAATTTCGCCCGAAATATTGCACAGAATACAAATCGTCATATCCTAATTCAACAAACTGCTCCTTTGGCGTTGAACCTACCGCAGCAAAGTTTAAAATGGTGTTTAATGCCAGCCCACGACCACTCTTTATGGTCGAAACGAATTTTTTTGCAGCAAACGAGGACATTACATCTTCCAGTGGCGTAATGTATTGGACAACATTGTTTGAATTGGGCGTCGCCGCATACATATAGCCCCAGTCGATGCGCAGGTCATCTCCCTTTTTTTGCAAAACGGGCTGGGCAATAGTGCCGGCCTTTAAAATGGACAAACCCGATGACGTGTATTTTTGAGCGGTTACCTCCTGCCCCGGGGTGTTTACCGCAATGTCGCTCGAAGCGCTGAAAAACACGGACACATTGTGGTTCCGCCCGTCGGTCGATTTTACCTGGTAGCTAATGTAGGACACGGGACGAGAGAACAAGTCGAGATTGTGCATCAGCAAAGGTGAAGTAAAGGTCACTTTCAAATCAACGCCGACGCAGTCGAAATCATAAATGGTTTGCGTGGCGTTGATCTCAACACTTTTTTGCTTCGCCAGTAAAACATCATTTGCAGTCTCTTTTACTTCATCAACCAGGCCAACATCCAGCCAGGAACCACCAGCCGTATTTGCACAGTGTATGGCTATCACGTTTTGCCCGTTTTTTAGCCGGTTTTTAAACTTATCCTTTAAGGGTATGTATTTATAGTCACTCGTCCAGCCGGTATAATTATAAACTTCGTCGCCATTCAGGTACACTTCAATATTATCATCGTGCCAAAGTTTTAACACCAATTTGTTTATATCCTGGTTGGCATAGGTGAACGTCCGCCGGATCCAGATGTCTTTGCTGTTCCATAAGGTTTTGGCCTGCTGCTTGTCATCTGTGAAGGGCGCCGTACCGGTACTCCAGCCATTATCATCGTATTGGATATCTTTCCAATCACCCTGGGGCTGAGTTTCGGTATACTTGCATTGCCAGGCGGTTTCGTCAGCGGCCGGTACTATCGTATGGTAGTCTTCGGCTTTTTTGCCCATAAAACGGTAAATACTGCCGTCAACTTTTATCAGGCCAAGCAAAGATTGGTCTTTACCTGTCCAATGTTTGGTAGTTGATGCGTTTAGCTGATCAGTGAAGGACCAGATGCTGAAATAAGTATTATGATCGATCAGCGGGTAAGCCGGGGCCTTGGTAGCCTGTGCATTTAATTGAGCGGCAAAAAAGGTTACTGCAAATACAAACAAAAATATCTTCTTCATACCGGATGATTATTTTCCATAGACAAAAGACCATAGCAAATGGTTTTTTTAAATTGAACAATTTACTATGGTCTGTTGAAAAGGGACTTCGATGTAAAAACGCCTAAAAGTTTTACCACGGAGGACGCAAAGAAGACACGGAGGACGCAAAGCCTAAATAATTTGCATTTTTTTCTTTGCGTTCTCTGCGTCTTAGTGTTCTTTGTGGTAAAAAATCATTTCGATTTTCGTCTAATTTATAGTTCCCTAACCCATATATTACGGAAGCTCAGCGGTTTACTCTTGTCGCCATGGGCCTGCAATTTTATCGGTTCGGGCCCATGCGGTTTATACACAGGTTTGCCAATGTATAAAGTTGGCCCCCACAACTCGAAATTATTTTCAACTACCACGCCATTGAACAGCACTGTAGCTTTTGCTTTAGTTTTTACTGTGCCATCGTCGTTAAAAGTCGGGGCTGTCCAAATCACATCGTAAGTTTGCCATTCGCCGTTCGGCCTGCCTGGGTTTGCCAGCGGGATGGCCTGTTTGTAAAGACTGCCGGCCATGCCATTTACATAAGTTTTGTTGTTGTAGGAGTCAAGCACCTGCAGCTCGTAACCATCATCGCCCTTTCCGGTCGATGCTAAAAACACCCCGCTATTGCCTCTGCCCTGACCCGTGCCTTCAAGGCCCAACGGTTCGCGCCATTCAATGTGCAACTGGTAGTTAGTAAATTTTTGTTTGGTCTCGATATTGCCGTAATTTTTATTGACCGTCAGGATGCCATCCTTCACGTCCCATTTGGCTGGCGAACCATCGCTGTTTTGCACCCATTGGTCCAAATTCGAGCCGTCAAATAATACAATTGCGTCCGAAGGTGCGCCGCCTGGCGTTGCTGCCGGGGTAACCACTTTAGGTACGGGCTCCCAAATTTCAGTGTCTTCGGGTTTTGCCTTTTGTGCGTTTGCCATAAAAGCCGTTCCGGCTAATAGGGCGGTTAGTAATATTGGATATTTCATTTTTTAGTTTATTGGTTCAATTTTTAGTTCATAGTTCCTTTTGGTTCATGGTTGATAGTTCATGGTAGAACGATGTGCGGTTAACGTTACAACTTTTCAACCTTACAACATTCCAACCTCCCAACAACCTACACCTTTAACACATTCTTACAATAACTGCAGCTTTCTTTAATGCTGGTGAATGGATCAATGTGCTGGTAATTCTCCTGCTCGACGATAAAATGCTTCAGGCCGGCTTGTTTCCGGTGACTTAAAATAGTTTTGAAGTCGATAGCGCCTTTGCCGATCTCTGTATTCAAGTCGTGATTGGGCTTATACATATCTTTGATGTGGCACAGCGCGTATCGTCCCGGATATTTATTAAACAGCTTTACCGGATCCTGCCCGGCACGCACCACCCAGTAAATATCCATTTCCATGTGAACGAGCGCCGGGTCGGTTTCCTTCATCAACACTTCGTAGAAATTTGTCCCGTTAACCGATTTCCATTCAAAGTTGTGGTTATGATAGCCAAGCATCAGGCCCGATCTTTTGCATATTTCAGCAGCTTTATTCATTTTATCGGCCGCTTTAGCAAACTGGTCGACAGTTTTCAGCACGTCTTCGTTTACCGAAGGTATAATCAAATAACTCATACCAGTGATGTTCGCCGCTTCAATGTAGGTTTCCAAATCATCGGTTTTACCCTCGACAAAATACTGATCCATTCCAAAATGTGCGCTGGCGGTTGCTAGGCCATTCGCTTTTAAAAGCGCGCTGAAAGCTTTGGCATCCAGCCCCCAAAAACCGTCCTTTTTTGTATAACCAAATGGTTCAACTTCTTTATACCCAGCTGCCGCTACTTTTGCGATCCATCCTTTAACATCTTTTGGCAGCTGATCGCGCAGGCTGTATAATTGCAGTCCTACTACATTGCCGGCCGGCGCGGCAAATAGCCTGGATGAAGCCATGACCGCTGCTGAAGCGATGCCGGCCTGTTTTAGAAATTTTCTTCTTGTCTGGTCCATTGGTTTGTTAGTTCATTGGTTCACTTGTTCATTAGTTCATTGGTAGAAAGTTGCAGGTTTAAACAAAAACAACATTACAACATTACAACAACCCTCACACATCACAAATACTGATAGCCTGCCTCAACGAGCCTATTTGATCCGGCCGCGAGGGAACAAATTCCTGGGCAACAACGCCTTTAAACCCGGTGGCTACTATTGCCCGCATTACAGCAGGGTAATATAGTTCCTGGGTATCATCTATTTCATGCCTTCCGGGTATGCCACCGGTATGGTAATGGTTAATATACTGGTGATAGTTGGTTATGTTCCTGATGATATCGCCTTCCATTATCTGCATGTGATAAATATCAAAAAGCAGTTTAAAGTTTTCGGAACCCAGTCTTTTGGCCAGTTCAGCACCCCATTCTACGCGGTCGCACTGATAGTCTTTATGGTCGATCTTACTGTTTAAAAGCTCCATGGTTAATACTACCTTGTGTTTTTCGGCAATAGTGATCAGGGGTTTCAACCCTTCCACACAATTGTTCCAGCCGGTTTCGTCGTCTTTCCCTCTTCGGCTGCCGCTAAAACAGATCAGGTTTGTGTAACCGGCCCTCGCGACCAGGGGGATCATCTCCGAATAATTTTTAAACAGCGTGGCATGAAATTGTTTATCCCCAAATCCATCGGTCAGGTTGATCTCGGCGCCATTACACATCGGCGAATCGAGGCCGTATTTCTGAATTACCGGCCATTCCTTCGGCCCGCACAGATCAATACCTACCAGGCCTATGTCTTTCGCTGCCACACAAAGATCGGCCAGTGGCATCTTGTATGCCCAGGGACAAACGGAATGATTAATATTGCCTTTAAGCGCATTTGTCAGCATTTCTTTTCGTTCTTCTGTTTTAAAGGATGAAAACATGCCTGCTGCGGTAACTGCCGCCGTGCCGGCCACTATGTTTTTGATCGCCGATCTCCTGTTTTGTTTGTCTGCCATAATTGGTTGCGTTTATATTTCTATTTGCGGAGAAGGTTCCTCAATATCTAAACCCGGTCTCATTTCGGTGTGTTCTTTGTCGCGGAAGAATAATAAGAATAAAATCAGAACCACTACGGCAATACCACCTGGTATGAGCCAAATGGTTTGCCAATTGTGCGATGACTCACCGGTTCGCCAATGGTCCACAATAGGCCCGGATATAATATAACCGACTAACATCCCCACACCGTAGGTTGCCAGGGTAATAAACCCCTGTGCTGAGCTTTTGAAGCGTTCGCCGGCGTGGTTTTCGGTATAAATCTGACCGGTGACAAAAAAGAAATCGTAACAAATACCATGAAGTGCAATACCTGCAATAAGCATCCAATAGTTGTTGCCTGCATCACCATAAGCAAAAAACAGGTAACGCAGCCCCCAGGCCAGCATGCCGATAGCCAGCATTTTCTTTACGCCGAGACGTACAAAGAAAAACGGCATGGCGGCCATAAAAAATAACTCAGAAAACTGGCCGAGCGATTGAATGCCCGCCGCTTTTTTCATGCCAACTTCGTTTAAAAAGGGGTTGGTAAAGTTGTAATAAAAAGCTAGCGGGATACAAATTGCTACCGAAGCAAGGAAAAACACCAGGAAGGATCTTCTTTTTAGCAGGCCGATAGCCTCTATCCCCATAATCTCGCCTACAGTAACTTTTTGCCCTCTTTTTGCAGGCGGCGTGTCAGGCAAAGCAAAACTGAACAGCCCGAGGATGAGTGACGCAATAGCTGCCATTTGAAAAGTGAGTGCGAGGCTGCCCTTGTGTTCCCAGTTAAACCATCCTATTAAAAGTCCGGCGACCATCCATCCTAAGGTGCCGAAAACCCGGATAAAAGGAAACTCCTTATTAGGGTTAGTCAGCTGCCTGAATGCTACCGAATTGGCCAGGGCAATTGTTGGCATATAAATGATCATGTATAGCAAAATGCCCGGATAGAACTGTGTAAAGTTTCCGGCCACCGTACAATAATACATTAACGCTGCGCCGCCCAAATGCAATACGCCCAGTATTTTTTGGGCCGAAACATACTTATCGGCAATAAGTCCCACGACAAAAGGCGCCAGTATCGCTCCAAAAGCCTGGGTTACATAAGCGCTGGCATTTTGTACGCCGGTAGCGTGCAAATTCGTCATCAGGTACGTCCCCATCGTAACAAACCATGCTCCCCAAATAAAAAATTCGAGGAACATCATTAGCGAAAGCTTAATGCGGATGCCTGCCGTCATTTTATAGGTGCTTATTTTTTTAGCGAAAGAATATAGGTAACCATGGCTTTTGCGTCAGCCTCCGAAACTGTTGGATGCCCGGCCATCGCTACAGAGCCCCAATGCCCCGAACCGCCTTTGATCACTTTGTCGGCCAACGTATCAATATTAGCCTCTGTAGACGGATATTTCGCAGCTACATCTGCATACGACGGGCCGATCACCTTGGTGTCGATCTTATGGCAGGTTAAACAATCGTTCTTGGCAATTAATTTACCGCCTGCATTCGTTGTGTCGACTGATCTTTGTGCTGCTGCTGAATCAGGTTTTGCTGCTGCCGAGCTGTCGGCGCCGCCGGATTTACCCCCGCCACCGCAGGCGCTGAGCATTGCCGCGCTGATAGCCAGAACTATGAGAACTTTTTTCATTTTGGGTGAGTTTATTGATTTTTATTGGGATGTTTAAAGTTACGATTTATTCTTTTTTAGTGTGCCGCAGATGCTATTGCCGGAGCAGTCTTTCCTTTGAAACGCATGTAAATAACTAAACCGGTAAAAGCTACAATTAATACAAGTGGGATTATCAGCGTGGTTTGTAATATCTGCTGCCCGGCAGTACTGTTATCTCCGCCCGCTGCCTTCACAATATTATCATAATGAGCACCCATAAAAATGGTATAAACAGAAACCGCGAACATTCCTGCACCACCCATTAAGTTTAAACCAATTGCACCGGTTTTTGGCAGGTTCGTGTTAACAAAACCAAGCATAGTTGGCCAAAAATAACAAACACCCATACCAAAAATTATTGCGGCGAAGAAAACAGCGTCACCTGTTAAAGTGCTCAGGAGGTAAATGCCTAATGCAGCTAAAATGGTCGAGATCAATAACAAAACCTGCGGTGAAAACAGTTTTAAAACCGGTTTGGCGAAAGCACGCCCAACTACCATTACTCCGGTATCCAAAGTCAATATCAAAATGGCGTTCTGGGTCACATTCTTCAACAATACATCTATCCACTGTCCTGTAAATAACTCGGTTATTGCTGTGCCGAACATGCAAATAAACATGAACAAAAACAATGGGTTCAAAAGCGCTTTATACATCCCGGCTGTTGAAACACCTGATGAAACGCGCTCAGTAACAGGAAAATCAAGTCGCGAAAACAAATATCCGTATATCAAAGTAGGTATAAGCATGGTTGCTACCTGTATTTGCCAGCCAAGCCCGATCTTATTAAAAACAAGCACCAGTAAAGAGCCGATTACAATACCACCAGGAAACCACAAATGAAAATGGTTTAGCTTAGTTGTTTTATTATCCTGATAAAGCGTAGTAACCAGAGGGTTGCACGCTGCCTCCACCGTACCGTTAGCAAGCCCGATTAATAAGGTTGAAGAAAATAACGTCCAAAACGGGTTTGACAAATATGGCGTACTAATGGTTAGCACAATCCCTAAAAGATGAAATATGAAGGCAAGGATCAGCAGCCTTTTCATTCCAATGATATCTACAATCACTCCGCCAAATACAACAGCCAGCGGAAAACCCCAAAAAGCGGTCGCCGTAATTGAAGCCAGTTGTGTCTTATCGAGGTGAAAATCGGATCCAAGCTTATTAAGTATGCCTGCCCGGATACCAAATGATAATGAAGTTACCAACAGGGACAAACAACTGGCCCTGAATAACGCTGTACGGTTAGTTTGCATTGTTCAATAATTTAGTTATGGTTAGTTTAAATTGGTTCGTTTCCAGAACATTTTCATTTTAATAACCGGCAACCTAAAAATTGCGCACATATATTTTTCACAGGTTACCGTTATTTCGATTTTTTTTCAATCAGCTCATTGTACACTATCGAAGCTTCCATCGCCTTATCTGTGACATCCTTTAAATGAACCTGGAGCTGATCTCTTTGGATTATTAATTCTTCTATGGCCGCTTTACTTGTAACTTGCAAATTTTCTAAACAAGAACATAACTCGTTTATGGTATTATTTGCATTTCCAATTTCGACTAACTTTTCATTTAGCTGTTTCTTTAAGTCGATATTTTGAGTCAACAATACGTCTAATTGCATATCTAAGACTTTTATATCAAGGTTTAAATCAGCTATGATTTTTGAATGAATTTCGTCCATTTGTAGAAGCGATGCGTGTTATTAAACAATTGTCAATATAATAAGCATATCCATATTAATCAATGCCTAACGTTTTCGTGTTAAATGCATCATTTGAACCCGATGCCGCAAAATCATCAAACGCTTTTTCGGTAACCCTTATAATATGGTTTTTAATAAACTCAGCACCTTCCCTTGCGCCGTCCTCCGGGTGTTTCAGTGCACATTCCCATTCCAACACTGCCCAACCCGGGTAGTTATATTGTGTAAGTTTACTAAAAATTCCTTTAAAATCAACTTGCCCATCGCCTAATGAACGGAAACGGCCCGCGCGGTCGATCCAGTTTTGATACCCCCCGTAAACACCCTGTTTACCGGTAGGATTAAACTCGGCATCTTTTACATGGAACATTTTGATGCGCTCGTGGTAGTTGTCGATATATTCCAGGTAATTAAGACATTGCAAAACAAAGTGCGAGGGGTCAAATAACAGGCAGGCACGGTTGTGTTGATTTACTTTATCCAGGAACATTTCATAAGTGATGCCGTCGTGCAAATCTTCGCCCGGGTGAATTTCATAGCACAGGTCGATACCACAATCTTCGTAAACATCCAGGATTGGTGTCCAGCGTTTAGCCAATTCCTCAAAAGCGGTATCCACAATACCTGCCGGCCTTTGCGGCCAGGGGTAAACCATGGGCCATAACAACGCGCCGCTGAAGGTAACGGAAGCATTCAAACCCAAATTTTGTGAAGCCTTTGCCGCGTATTTTAATTGCTGCACAGCCCACGCCTGCCGTGCCTTTGGATTACCACGCAGATTTTCGGGCGCGAAACCATCAAATAATGTGTCATAAACGGCGTTCACCGCAACCAATTGCCCCTGCAGGTGGGTAGAAAGTTCGGTAATCTCAACGCCGCAGGCATTTACCCTGCCTTTCAGCTCGTCGGCATAAGTTTTACTTTCTGCAGCTTTTTGCAGATTGATAAAGCGCGGATCAAGCGTTGGCAGCTGAACGCCTTTGTACCCCAGGTTTTTTGCCCAGGTACAAATACTTTCCAAACTATTAAACGGCGCCTCGTCGCCGATGAATTGTGCTATAAATATTGCAGGGCCTTTTATGGTTTTCATATTTATTGTAATTCTTTGTCGATCTCTTTTATTATTTGATTGCCTTCGCTGATGCCCCGTGAATATGCCTCTGCACTGTTGGAAATACCCTCGCACTGTAACAGCAAAAAGCGCATTTTGGGTTTTCGCAGCATCAGCTCAGCATTAGTAACCCCTTTACTATCAAACGATATGTAATCGCCGATATAGGGATCAACCTTATCGGCTATTAACGAATTCATAAACGCGTTAAGTCTGAAAATTTCCGGGAAATCCTTTTGATAAAGGTCAATGATATCATATTGCAATTTTTTATTGGTAATAATGTCAAACCGGCCGCTTGCCTTTAAAGCCTCATACCTGCCGATACGCGGATTTATTTGCGCCTGCGAAAAAAATATCCAAAGGTTTTTATTGAGACTGTCTCCTTTCAATGTTTGCCCGGCGCCAACCTTTTCGAAATACCGCACAGCCAAAAATCCTTTGCGAAGGGCCGCCCTGTCGCTGTTCATTTCTTTCAGATCGGCCTGAATATCGCCTTTTAAGCCTTTCAAAAATTCTTTTTCCTCGTGGTGGTCCTTTATGCTTTCCGACCAATTGTGAAACCAAATGGAAACACTAACCGCGAAAACAATGATCAGCACCTCAAGCAGGATTTCCTTAAGCTTGTGCTTCCAATCTTTTTCAGGGTCGCGCCATGCTTTGTAAGCGGCTTTGGTGTGCTTTTTTATGATCTCGTCTTCGGCCATTCAATATTATATAGACACTAATTTATTGACACGAATTTCACGAATAGGAGCGAATTTTCACGAATTCCTGTCGCTTTGGCATTTTGAGCGAAACTTACGAAGTTTTGAAAACTTCGTAAGTTTTTCCGTACGCCCGTATCAACTCGTCCGTATTTTGCACATTTGCACATTCACACATCTGCATATCCGAACATCATACCACGTAATCGCGCCATTTTTCATTGCTTTGGTGCGATGCCACCACATTTTCAATAAATGCCATTCCCCTGATACCATCTTCCACGCCCGGTGTGTCAAGCCATTCGGGTTTGGGTTGCTCATTATTTAATTTCGCCATTAATGCCAGCGCAAAATTGCGGTACAGGTTGCCGAATGCTTCCAGGTAGCCCTCCGGGTGGCCGCCGGGCGTGCGGCAGTTATGGGTAGCAAATGTCGATTCCCTGTCGCCGTAATTACTTCCGGCCCGCAGGGTTTGTGCAGGCTTGTCAAGCCATCTCAATGTTAATGTATTCGGCTCCTGTTGTGCCCATTCCAGGCCGCCATTTTCGCCATATATGCGGATTTTCAGTGCATTTTCTTCGCCGGCTGCAACCTGGCTGGCTGAAAGCGTTCCGGTTGCACCGCCGTCAAACCGCAATAAAACCGCGCCGTCGTCATCCAGCATGCGGCCGTCGACAACTACATTAAGAGATGCACATAGCTGCGAAATTTTTTGTCCGGAGATATACTCAGCCAAATGGGCCGCGTGGGTACCTATGTCGCCCATGCAACCGCTCTTTCCTGATTTTGAGGGGTCGGTGCGCCAAGCGGCCTGTGCGTTGCCTTCGCGTTCGGATAGCTTACTCAGCCATCCCTGGTGATATTCTACATAAATCTTCCTGATCTTGCCAAAGGCGCCTTTTTTTACCAGCTCCCTGGCTTCTTTTACCAAGGGGTAGCCCGAATAAGTGTGGGTAAGCAGCAGCATCAGGCCGGTTTCTTCAACCTTTTTCTTCAGCTGTTTTGCCTCGTCGAGGGTAAAGGCTATGGGTTTTTCAATCACTACGTTGAATCCATGGTCAAGCGCCATCATCGCCGGTGCAAAATGCGCAAAATTGGGTGTAACGATGGTCACAAAATCCATTCGTTGATCTGCCGGGCGTTTGCTCTCCGCATTGATCATTTCCTCAAAATTGGTGTAAACTCTATCTTCAGGTAAAAAAAGCATATGACCGCTGTCAATCGCAATTTCTTTGTTGATGCTTAATGCGCCGCAAACCAGTTCGACCTGGCCGTCCATATTAGCAGCGATGCGGTGAATTGCGCCTATAAACGCATCTTTTCCCCCGCCAATCATCCCCATACGGAGTTTTCTGTGAGACATATTTAATTAGTGAGTTGGTGAATTAGTGAATTAGTGATTTTTATAATTGCAAATTAGCGAGTTTTTGAATTGGTTGTTTGGTGATTTTGCATAAAAATCATAGTAAAGCTTTGCTCAATTCACCAAATCACTAATTCACTAACTCAAAACTGCTTAATCTTCCGACCAGGCCCTATCACCTTTTTTGTAAGGTACGCAGCCATCAAAGTGGCCGGGGGTTTCGATATAGCGTAAACCTTTGGTTGCACCGACCTCCGAAGTAAAATAGCCGAATAGGGTTAACTCCTTCATCATTCTGAAGTAATGGTTTGGCTGATCAGGCTCCTGGTAATTGGGATCGCTCTTATGTTTGGCCATATCAGCATCTATTTTTTTATAGAGCTGTTTATAGTATTCCTGTTGTTCTTTATCAAGAGAAATAAGCAAAGCCGTGCGCTTGTCGTTGGGCAGATCGATGAAATTACTGCCGGATTGTTTTTTGGCAGCATCATTCAATTTGCCGATGCCTGCTATGAATGTTTTTTGATCAGCCGGCGTATAGCAATCGCGTATCATCACGGCCATAAACTGGCCAACCTTTGCCGCTTTTGCCCCTGGCGAGGCTTTAGTATCAGGCAAAATGGTATCCGCCACTTCATCTAAAAAAGCAATGTTATCGGCCTTGAAAAGGTCGTCTACGTTGGACGCACCAGCTGGCTTGCATCCCGACAGGAAAAACTCAGCGCCTATTACTGCGCCGCCCATAAGCAGTGCTACGCGGCTGAGGGCGTCTCTTCTATTCATATTGGTTATCAATTAGTGATTTAGTGAATTAGTGATTTAGTGATTTTAGAAGGTTTGAATTAATGCATTCGTGGATGTTTGCCATTTCGAATTAACCCGGCGCACCTAATTCACTAATTCGCCAATTCACTAAATCACTAATTAAATCAAGTTGCCCAGGCTTTATCGCCTTTTTTATACGGAACACAGCCATCATAACGGCCCGGTACTGCAATATAACGCAGCGCCTTGGTTGCGCCGATCTCGGAAGTAAAGTAACCCAGTAAAGTGAGCTGCTTCATCATCCTGAAATAGTGGCTCGGCAATACAGGGCCCTTGTAATTGGCTTCGCCTTTATGTTTTGCCGCATCGGCCGCCAGTTGTTTGTCCCTGTCTGCCGAAAATGCTTTTTGTTCTTTATCCAGGTCGACCAACAGATCGGTACGTTGCTGCGGGGTTAAATCGACAAACTTGCTGCCTGATTTTTTATTTGCGGCATCGTTTAGTTTGCCTATACCTTCTACAAATGTTTTTTGATCGGCCGGAGTGTAACAGTCGCGTACCATTATAGCCATAAAGCTCCCTACGTTTGCCGCCTTTGCGCCGGGCGATGCTTTGGTATCGGGCAAAATGGTATCGGCCACTTCGTTTAAAAAAGCCGTATTATCCTCGGTAAACAGGTCGTCGACGCTTTTTGCGCCGCTGGGTTTACAACCCGACAGGAAAAACTCGGCGCCAATTACCGCGCCGCCCATCAAAATGGCTACCCTACCTATTGCGTCTCTTCTATTCATTTTTAGTTTTGAATTATCGAGTTAGTGAATTATTTCAATTAGTGAATTATTGAGTTAGTGAATTATTGAGTTATTCAATTATTGAATGAATGTCGGATTTAATATTCAATAAATCAATAATTCAATAACTCAAAACTATATCGCCCATCCTTCCCTGTAGGTACGTTTAACATATTGGTTAACGGCATCAAAGTTGGTAACCTTCATGTTCTCATTGTCCCACACGTACTTCAAGCGGCCGCCTTTTAGGCTGTGGCCGCGTACGGCCAGGTTCGCCATTAGCAGCGCCTCGGTAAGCGGGCCGGCTACGTCAAATGATGAGCTTAATTCTGTTTTACCATAGCCCGCAATACAACCTTCTATCCACTGTGCATAGTGGCCCTCAGCTCCATGCGGCACACGTGCCCATTTTTGAGGCGCATGTGCTTGCTGTGTGAGGCTTTTGGGAAGCAAAGTTGCCGCATCAGAATAGGTGCTTGCATACATTTTTCCTTTGGTGCCAATGAATAATGTACCATTGCCTTCTTCGCCACCGTAGTTCTCCGACGGGCCAAGTTCATCAGGACGCTCAGGCTGTATGCCGCCGTCCATCCAGTGCATGGTAATATCGCCCTGCGTCTTTTCAGTTTTTGGGAACGTTAGCGTAATATGACTTGAGGGCGGGCAGCTCTCGGGGAAATGACCCTCCCTAAATTCGTCCACGTACACGGTCCCTACGCTAGCCTGCACGTCCTTTACATATTTAAGGCCCAGCGCCCTGAAAGGGGCCTCAACCAGGTGACAGCCCATATCGCCCAAAGCGCCGGTGCCATAATCCCACCAGCCCCGCCAGTTAAACGGCACCAACTTATCTACATAATCTTTTTGAGGAGCCGTACCAAGCCACAAGTCCCAGTCGAGTTCTTTCGGGATATTGGGATTAGCTGCAGGCCAAGCGATGCCCTGCGGCCAAACCGGCCTGTTCGTCCAGCAGTAAATGGTATGTACATCGCCTATTAAACCGGCATCATACCATTCAGACATCAGTCGTGTTCCCTCATTTGACGCGCCCTGGTTGCCCATTTGCGTAACCACCTTGTATTGCTTTGCCGCGTGGGTTAACAAACGCGCCTCGGCGATATCATGCGTTAATGGTTTTTGAACATAAACGTGCTTGCCCAGTTGCATGGCATGGTAAGCCACTATGGCGTGGGTATGGTCGGGCGTTGAAACAGACACGGCATCAAAATTCTTCGACTGCTCATCAAACAGCTTACGCCAGTCTTTATAAGTCTTCGCGTTAGGGAATTTTTTTACAGCCGGCGCCATGCTGCGGTCGTCCACATCGCACAAAAAAGCGACGTTAGCTTTACCGCTTTTATCAAAATAATTGATATCGCTCCAGCCTTTGCCGCCTACGCCTACGCTGGCCACGGTCAGGCGGTCGCTCGGCGCCGTATAGCCCTTACCGCCCAAAACAAAACGTGGAACGATCATAAAGCTGGCTGCCGCAACAGCGCTTGTTTTTAAAAACTCCCGCCTGTTGGGACTTGAATTTGCAGGCTTCTCTTCTTCAGTCATTAGTTTTTCGTTTCAACTTGTTAGATAATTTTCGCCTCACCCAACCCTCTCCAATGGAGAGGGCTTTAAAAGCACACTCTTCTTTAAGCCACTCTCCTTTGGAGAGGGGTTTGGGGTGAGGTTTTTAAACGTTCCCCTTCTTCAACTCTTCTACAGCATGATTGGCTGCACGAGCGGTCATCGCCATGTAGGTAAGCGACGGGTTCTGACATGATGTAGACGTCATGCAGGCGCCATCCGTTACATAAACATTTTTGCAGCTGTGTACCTGGTTCCATTCGTTCAAAATAGACGTTTTCGGATCGTTGCCC
>JABDHD010000006.1 GCA_013285685.1 Bacteroidota bacterium | reverse complement strand
TGGTACCGGCAGCGAAGACCGGGTTTAGCGCGCCAGAGCTCAGTTTGATGTTTGAAAGGGTGGCATTACCCGACGGCGCGCGGGTTACCGTCAGGGTATAAGTTTTGGTGGTAACGCCGTCCGCCGCAGTTACCACGATGGTGATGACCGTTTGAGCACCTTCGGCCAGCGCAACCGGCGGGCTCGTCGTTCCCGAGGTTACCGTTGTTCCGTTTACTTTTATTGTGGCATTTGCGCCGACGGTAGTTGGGGTAACCGTTACCGAGGTTGTCGTGTTTCCCACTGCCTCCGTATAGCTGGTGGCGCCGCTGCTAAACGCAGGACTGAAAGCACCACTGCTCACAGTTAATGAGGACAAGTTATCGCTGGCAGATGCGGCACGGGTTACTTTCACGGTATAGGTTTGCATCGTCGTGCCGTCCTGGGCGGTTACTACGGTGCTGATCGTATTTATGCCGATGGCTAATGGAATTGCACCTGATGCAGCGCCAGATGTTACTGTCGTACCATTTACCTTAACCGTGGCGGCCGCATCGCCCGTGGTTGGCGTTATTGTTATTGAGGCGGTAACATTGCTTACATTTGCCGTATAGCTGGTTGTCGCGGCAGCAAAAACCGGTGTTAATGTGCCCGCGCTTAATGATAGTGCTGTAAGGTTGGCATTATTATTTAATGTTACCTTGATATTTACTTTTGTTGCCGTGCCGCCACCAGCATTATACGCGGTTACGGTATAGTTTGCCGCAGGGCTCAGCATTGTTGGCGTGCCGCTGATAACGCCCGTGGAACCGTTGAAGCTTAAGCCTGCCGGCAGCGGGGCGCCTAAATAGTAGCCGCCAACGGGAGTAATTTGTTTTACCAGGTTATTTCCTGCATCGCTAATATAAACGTTATCAGCTGCATCAACGGCGACCCCATAAGGAATACTGAAGCCTGAGCCGATGATTACAGGGCTGCCGCCACCAACAGGGATCTCTTTTATGGCGTTGTTCCCGCCATCGCTGACAAAAACGTTGCCCATGACATCAACTGCCACACCCGTTGTAAAGTTAAACCCTGAACCCAAAGCAACAACCGTATTGCTGCCAAAAGGGATCTCTTTAACAGCATTATTTCCGTTATCGGCCACATATACATTGCCTTTTGCATCGACGGCTACGCCTATCGGCTGATTGAAGCCTGAGCCCAAAGTAACCGGGCTGCCGCCGCCGGCTGGTATCTTCTTTACCGCATTGTTTCCGGCATCGGCAACATATACGTTGCCCGCTGCATCAACCGCAACTGCATACGGGCTGCTGAAACCGGCGCCTATGGTAACCGGGTTTACGCTGCCCGCAAGGATCTCTTTTACCAAATTGTTGCCGGTATCGCCAATATAAATATTGCCCAAAGCATCTACAGCTACTCCTGCCGGGCTAGTAAAGCCCGAGCCAATGACAACGGGTGTTCCGCCGCCGGCCGGCAGTTCCTTTATCACATTATTACCAGCATCGGCCACGTACACGTTACCTGATGCATCTGTTGCTATGCCAATGGGGTCGCTAAAATTAACGGGCAGTGTTGCCGGGCTGCTGCTAAAGCCGGCTGCGGCAACCCCGCTGCTTGTTGGCGCGAGGGCAGTAATAGCGCTGCCCAAAACATAAGTTTGCGGGCTGCTATAACTTAATGTAGCCGGCGCAACTGTCCTTACCTGGATATTAACGATCGCCGCCGTGCCGCCGCCCGGGTTGTAAGCCGTTACGGTATAATTTTTAGGAGCGCTTATGGCTAATGGCGTCCCGCTGATCGCGCCTGTTGCACCACTAAAACTTAGCCCCGAAGGCAAGGATGAACTTAAATAATAGCCTCCTAAAGGCGATATTTTATCCAGGATATTGCTGACGACATCAGCAACGTACACATTGCCCGAGGCATCTATAGCGATACCGCGCGGCACCGAAATGGCCGGGCCTATGTTAAAAGGCGCGCCTCCTCCAACCGGTATCTCTTTCACCAGGGCGCCTCCGGCGTCAGATTCAAAAACGTTACCTGTCGCGTCAACGGCTATACCTGCAGGATAGCTAAAACCCGAACCCAGCGTAACTGTTGCACCCCCGTTAACAAGTATCTTCTTTACCGCGTTATTTCCATAATCGGCAACATAAATATTGCCTGCTACGTCGGCAGCTACACTAAATGGCTTGTTAAATCCGCTGCCAACAATAACCGGTGTGTTGCTGCCCGCTGGTATTTCCTTTACCGCATTGTTGCCAAAATCTGCAATATAAATATTCCCTGCGATATCTACGGCTACGCCAAGGGGCTGGTTAAAGCCGGTCGCCAATGTAATAACGGCGCTGCCATCAGCCGGAATTTCTTCAACGGCATTGTTGCCGGAATCAGCGACATAAACATTGCCCGCTCCGTCTACCGCTACACCTGCCGGTCCATTAAATGTTCCGGTTAGGGTGATGATGGGGCCGCCGGCGGCCGGAATCTTTTTAATTACATTATTTGAAAAGTCGGCCACATACAGGTTGTTGGCCGCGTCGATAGCCACGCCGATCGGGGCGTTAAACCCGGAACCGACAGTAGCAGCGGCGCTGCTGTAGCCAGGGAGCGTCACTCCGGCACTTGTTGGCGTTAAGGTAGTTATAGCCTTATTCACGACGAAAATTTTAGGACCCGCATAACTGATTGTCGCAGGTTGTATCGCCCTTATTTCTATGCTGACTATGGCAGGGGTACCCCCACCGGCATTATAAGCCGTTACTGTATAATTTTTTGGAGGGCTTACAATGGCCGGCGTTCCGGTAATATTACCATTGCTGGCATTAAAGGTTAAGCCGGCCGGCAAAGGGGAGCTCAAATATATGCCGCCAACAGGGCTTATTTCTTTAACCGAACCGCCGGTAGCATCAGCCACATAAATTCTTCCAAAAGGATCAACGGTTACAGCCAGCGCCGATGTAAGCGCAGGGCCTATAGTAACCGGAACGTTGGCGCCCGCGCTGATCTTCTTTACCACCAGGTTCCCGTTGTCAGCAACGTATAAGTTGCCCAGGGCATCTACCGAAACTCCGGACGGGCTGCTAAACCCCGAACCAACTGTTACCGTAGCGCCGCCGCCTGCCGGTATCTTCTTCACCGCATTGTTGCCCTGGTCGGCCACGTATACATTGCCGGCGGCGTCTACTGCCACGCCAGCCGGCGCATTAAATCCGGTGCCTATACTTACTGGTGTGCCGTTGCCCGCAGGTATCTCTTTCACTGCGTTATTTTGGCTGTCGGCTACATATACATTGCCGGCAGTATCTACCGCTACGCCGCCTGGTTCATTAAAGCCGGAGCCTATACTTATCATAGCCCCGCCCCCCGCAGGGAGCTCACTAATGGTGCTGGCGTTAAAATCGGCCACATAAATATTGCCGGCTGCATCCACAGCAACCCCTGCCGGGCTGGAAAACGATGAGTTTATGATGATCGGAGCGCCGTTGCCGGCCGGAATCTCAACAAGGTTGGCATTCACGTTATCGGCAACATAAACATCGCCGGCAGCATCCGTTGCCAAGCCGAGCGGAAAGTTGAACCCTGAACCTATTGCAACCGTTGTGCCGCTATACCCTGCCGCTGCGACCCCGCTCTTTACAGGCGCCAACGCTGTAATGGCGGCGCCGGTTACGTAAGCTTTAGGACTGGCATAGCTTATGGTTGGCCGCGGAGGCAATACCACCGCAATACTTACTACCGTTGGGGTATGGCCTGCTATATTATAGGCTGTTACGGTATAATTTGTTGCGGGGCTTGTTTGGGTTGGCGTACCACTGATAATGCCGGTGGTACTATTGAAGCTTAAACCGGGCGGTAACGCAGCGCTTATGGAAAAGCCGCCGGTAAGCATGTATTGTTTTACTGAATTGCTTCCCTGGTCAGTAACATAAATTTTGCCGGCCGCACCCGCTGCCACATCATAAGGATGTACAATACCGGCGCCCCCTATTATAACGGGTATCCCCCCGCCGGCCGGGATCATTTTTATAGCGTTATTGCCGTAATCGGCAATGTAAATGTTGCCTGCCGCGTCAAGCGAGAAATCATATAAAAAAAGAAAGCCGGACGCTATGGTTTTAACAGCGCCGCTGCCCGCGATTATTTCCTTTATGGCATTATTATTTTGATCAGCCACGTACACATTCCCGGCTAAATCAACACCAACACCTGTCGGGAGGCTAAACCCGGAGCCTATCGTAACAATAGGCCCTCCGCCAACAGGTACCATTTTCACAAAATCGTTACCGCTATCGGCTACATATACGTTGCCTAATGCATCTACTGCCACGCCCCTGGGGCCCGAAAAGCCTGAACCAACGGTAACAATTGCGCCCCCGCCCACCGGGATCTTCTTAACCGCGTTGTTACCGGCATCTGCCACATATATGTTGCCCATAGCATCTATTGCCATTCCGCCCGGACCGTTAAAACCTGAGCCGACAGCAACCGGGGCGCCACCGGCCGCCGGTATCTTTTTCACCGCGTTGTTGCCCGAATCGCCCACATATATATTTCCGACCGCGTCAACCACCAGGCCGGCTGGCTTGTTAAAGCCCAGGCCTATGGCAACGGGCGTGCTGTATCCCGGCGCGCCTACGTAACTGCTTGCCGGCGCCAGCGCGGTGATAGCAATACCGTCGAAATAGGGATTAGCCGTATTATAGCTAATAACCGGCGATGGCGGCAACACCGTTGTAATTTTTACAGTGGCTGAAATGCTGCCGGTAGCGCTATATGCCGTAACGGTATAATTTGCCGCAGTGCTTGCCACCATCGGCGCGCCTTTGATAATGCCCGTTGCGTTATCAAACAACAAGCCCGAAGGCAAACGTGTGTTTAAAAAATAGCCGCCGGCGGGGGCTATCTTTTTTATTGCATTATTACCTTTATCAGCTATATACAAATTGCCGGCAGCATCTATTGCCACACCGTTAGGAGAAGCAAAGCCTGTGGCCAAAACAAAGCCGCCGCCGGCCGCCGCCTCAAATAAATCGTTTGAGGTTGAATTGGTTATAAAAATATTGCCTCCGGGGTCAATTGCTAAGCCGGAAGCGCCGGTAAGACCGCTTATTGGGGTGATGACAACATCACTGCCCGGCATGAACTCGTAAATATCGCCATTGCCCGCATCGGCAACATACACATTTCCAGCGGCATCTACCGCTACGCCGGTCGGGTTGGTAAAGGCGGCACTAATTGTAATGGGAGCGCCGCCAGCCACCGGGATTTCTTTTACAGCTTTGTTACCGGCGTCAACCACGTACACATTGCCGGCAGCATCAACTGCAACCCCCGCAGGGTTAACAAAACCTGAGCCCATGCTAACCGCAGCGCCGCCGCCGGCAGGGATCTTTAATATTACCGTGTTGTTGAGGGCCGCCACATATATATTGCCCGAGGCATCAACAGCGATGCCGGTTGGCGAAGTGATGGCGGCGTCTACGGTAACGGTTGCACCCCCGCCGGCAGGGATCTTTTTAATCGCATTATTTTGGTAATCGGCAACGTACACATTTCCCGCCGCGTCGGCCGCCACGCCGTGCGGAGACGAGAACCCCGACCCAACGCTCACAACACTGCCGCCGTACCCGAAAGCGGCAACTCCGCTGCTTGCCGGCGTTAAGGGTGTGATTGGCGCACCCGCGGTATAAGTTTGAGGCCCGCTGTAACTAAGGGTTGGCGTAGTTATTACCGGCTTTTTTACCGCATATGAAAAAGCTTTTTTGCTTTTATGAACAATTTTCCGGCCAGCGCCGTTTACCGCCGTTCCTGTAATCAGCAGGATCAGCATAGTAAAACATAGATTGCGTAAAAACACGAGGTTTTTAATTGCGCCGGCGGCTGCGCGGTAATTTGCTTTCATAATGAGCGTTTTTGTTTTGGTAAAACTTGCTCATTTCCAGTGCAATAAAAATACCCAGAAGATGTGATGGTAATGCTAAACCAGTTTCTGGTTAAACGCCTCGCTTGCGGCCTCTAACTGCCGGTTCGCACGCAGTTTATCGTAAATATGCCTGGTATGTGTACCGATGGTATCGAGGCTAAGCTCCCGGGCAGCGGCTATCATTTTGGCGCTATTGCCTTTTGAAAGTAATAATAATATTTGTTAAATGACCTTATCTTCAGCGCGGCCTCTATCCCGTTTACGCCGGGCATGGCAATATCCATCGATATAACGCCCGAATTCAAGTCGCGCACCGGGCTTTCAACAAGCATAAAATCGCCAAAGGCGCCTAAAACTTCACATTCTGCGGCAAGGTTTAATAAGCTGCATATATGTTCGCGCAGGTTTTTGTTATCCTCGAACAATAAAATGGTATGCCTGTTTTATGTTTAAAACAACAGGCAAAGGGGTCCAATTCAAATTGTCGCTTTGCTAGCCAGGCGTTCCGATGGAACGCTAAAACCAATATTTAATTTATCTACCCACCAACCGTCCCTATGGGACGAGGATTGCAGAAGTTTCGCCCCATCGGGGCGTCTGGTGGGTAGAAAGTAAAAAAATATTCTTTACGTTCCGTAGGAACGTTTGGTGGCTATGCGACAATTTGAATTGCAACCAGGTAAAGAAACAGCAAAGTACTTGCCCTTTATTTTTTATTATATCCCCACATTATGTGATGGCAATCGCCAGCCTTATACTGGTTGCGGTTGCGGAGTCCGATTCGATCTCAGTGGAACACTTGAAACACAATTGGATTTGAGGTTAGCGGTTAGTTAATTAGCGACCGGCGTTTTTCCTAATCTCCAATTAACCAACTTCTTCCCGATAGCTATCGGGACACTCCCATCAATATTTCAACACCAAAAACCCGGTTTTATGCTTAGCGACACCGCTCACGGTATAATCCAACTGATAAAAATAAGTTCCCGGCAACTGCATCTGACCGTTTTGGTTTGAGTGGCCGTCGAATACTTTTGTGCTGTTATCATAGCCCTTTGCCTCAAAGATCAGCTGCCCGTTTCGGTTCATGATGGATAGCTTGTTATCCGGGTATTGGCTGATGTTGTCTATTTGGAGGAAATCGTTTATCCCGTCCCCATTGGGTGATACCCCCTGGTGTACCTGTATGCCGTCGTCCGCCAGTGTTGGCGTTTCTGCTGTCCCGATAGCTATCGGGATGGTTACGCTAATGCCGGCGTTGTAGCTGTCGGCACCGCTTGCTGCCCTTGTTACGGTCAGGGTATAGGTTTTGGTGGTTGTGCCATCCTGGGCGGTTACTGCCGTGGTGATGGTATTGGGGCCAGGGGCCAATGCAATTGGCCCGGACAAGGTCCCTGATGTAACTGTGGTTCCGTTCACTTTTATCGTTGCATTGGCATCACTGCTGACGGGGGTTAATTTCATCGAGACCGTGGCGTTGCCGGTACTTATGGTATAGCTGGTGGTGTTGGAGGTAAAGGCCGGGGTTAACCCGCCAATGCTTGGCCCCAGTTTGGATAGGGCGGCGTTGGTGGACGGGGCGCGGGTTACCGTTAGCGCATACGTTTTGGTTGTCGTGCCGTTCTGTGCGGTTACTACTGTGGTGATAACCGTTTGAGCGCCTTCCGCCAGCGCAATCGGGGCGGTGACCGTGCCCGATGTTACACTCACGCCGTTTACTTTTATGGTAGCATTGGCATCGGTAGCGGTTGGCGTAATGGTTATGGTTGAAACGGCATTGGCAACACTGGCCGCATAGCCGGTGGTACCGCTTGCAAACACAGGGCTTAGCGTGCCATTGTTTGGCATCAGATTGGATAGGGTAGCATTGCCTGACACCGCCCTGGTTACCGTTAAGGTATAGGTCTTGGTGGTTGTGCCATCCTGGGCCGTTACCACCGTGCTGATCACCGTCTGACCGCCTTCAGTCAGTGCTATCGGAGCGGTGATTGTGCCGGATGCCACGGTTGAGCCATCCACTTTTATTGTGGCATTGGCATCGCTGCTAACCGGCGTTAAGGTCATCGAGGCGTTGGCATTTCCTGTGCTTATGGTATAACTGGTGGTTCCCGATGAGAAGGCCGGGGTTATCCCGCCGATACCTGGCCCCAGTTTGGAAAGGGTGGCATTGCTTGAGGGCGCCCGGGCAACGGTTACCTTATATGTTTTGGTGGTGGTGCCATCCTGGGCGGTTACCTTAGTAGTGATGGTGTTGGAGCCGACATTTAACGTTATTGCGCCTGATGACGTGCCTGACGTTACCGCCGTGCCGTTCACGGTGATGTTTGCATTTACATTGCTTGCCGTCGGCGTCACCATAATGGTGTTAACGCTATTGACTACCGATGCAGTATAACTGGTGGTACTACCTGCAAAAACAGGAGTTAAGGTACCGCTGCTCAGCTTCAGGCCGGCCAGCGTTGCCACTTTCGAAAGCACCGTAACCGTATCTGTCACTACCGAACTCCATTGTCCATGGTCGTCCTTAAACCGCACATTATACCTGCGTGCGCCGGCTGTCAGTGAAGCCGTGGGTACATTACTGTTTACAGACGCGTTTGGCGATGGGCTTAAGGGCACCGTGACTTTTGCAGCATAATTGCTGTCGAACCAGTATTCGTAGGAAACTAAATTTCGCGGCTTATAAAAAGGCTGACTGGTAATAGCACTCCATTGGCCTGCGTCATCCTGCGACCGGAAATTAAACGTGTGCTCGCCTGACGGCAAAGAAGCAGCGTTGATATTGGTATTGATTGATGCGGTTTGTCCGGGCGTAACGCCGACATCTACCTTCGCGGCATAATTGCTATCAAACCAATATTCATAACTAACCATATTCCGCGTTTTATAAAAAATCTGGCTGCTTACCGCACTCCATTGGCCATCGTCATCTTTGAAACGGCTATTTAGCGTGTGCTGCCCCGTTGCCAATGAAGCCGTGCTGATATTGGTGTTAAGCGAATCGATTTGAGCGGGGGTTACAGCCAGATCCGCTTTGCCAGTATAGTTACTGTCAAACCAGTATTCGTAGGTGATGATGTTTCGGGGTTTATAAAACACCTTGCTACTAACGGCGCTCCATTGGCCATCGTCATCTTTGAACCGGCTATTTAACACATGTTGACCTGTAGCCAGCGAAGCTGTGCTGATATTAGTGTTAAGCGAATCGATTTGAGCGGGTGTTACAGCCAGATCAATTTTCTCGGAGTAATTGTTATCAAACCAATATTCGTATATGGTAATATTCTTGGGTTTAATAAAAACTTGACTGTTTACTACACTCCATTGACCGTTTTGGTCCTGATAACGAAAATTTATCGTGTGTTCACCCGACTTCAACCCTGTTGTCGAAAAATTGGCGCGGGTATATGCTAAAGGAGATGGACTTACAGAGCTGCTGATCTTTGAATCATTATTATTGTCAAACCAATACTCATACCTAGTTATTTTATTGGTTACCCCCGAATAAATACTATTCGTACCATTGCCATAAAGGGTAAGTTTATAAACGGGGCCATAGTTATCGGCGTCGCTGGTTATTACTAGATTACTGGTTTTAGCACCGACCGTTATTGGGTGAAATGAAACTGTAACCTGTTTTGTACCGCCGGATGTTAACACGAAGGGAGTGGCTGGAGGATTCGATACCGCAAATGACGTGGAATCCGATCCGAACACAGCAAGGTCGGATATAGTTAAATTATCAGACCCTACGTTTTGAAGCGTGATTGCGTGTGTCCTACTCGTACTGACAGTCAAATTATCAAAATTATAAGACGGGTCGTCGCTAACAGTTAACGTTTTGGTTGCACGGTCCGTGCCGTTTCCGGTCAGTGCAATAGTTTTAACGGGAGTACCAGGGTTGTCGCTGGTTATTTTAAAGGATGCAGTTTTGAGGCCCGTACTCGTCGGATGGAATTTAATATTAACAGACTGGCTTTTTCCAGGGTCTATCTCAAATGCAGTAGTTCCTGCAATTGCAAATTGATCAGCATTTGCATCGGTTAATGAGAGATTTGTAATAGAAAGAGCAGACGATCCATTATTGGTAATGGAGATGGTTTTGGTTCGGCTCTGGTTTAAAACCACATCATAATAGTTAAGTGAAGAGGATGGTGAAGTCGTTAACGCCTGGGTGGGAACAGACGCGGTTGCGGTTGTTAATGTATATGGATATTGGTAAGTGGGATTAGGGGCATGTGTTGCCGTGCCATATATCTGAATATAATAAGTGTTGGCTTGCAAGGTATCGACAACAGTCTGACTAGTGCCCAAGGCGGTTTTCAAAACGTTTTGGTTTGCGTCCAATAAATTAAACTGAGATACACCACAAAACTTATCCCCGGAAACGTTGATCGTTAGTACAGATTGTGCAGTAATAACTATCTTAAAAAGATCGATATCCTGGGGGTTTTCTTCAATAAGAGAATTACCCTGATTAAAAGTGATAAAGCCTTTTATCGAAGTGTTGGGCTGAATTTCGTAGGCCAAAGCCGGGTCTGAAGGTTCATCTAATCCGCGAAGCAATGTGTAATAATCGTGAGGTTCGGCCGTATGGACTCTGTCGGTCATCAATGTATCGGCCTCGCTTCCCGGAATATATTGATTTACATCACCAACAACTCCATCGGTTCCAGAGGGAATATTTAATACGTTCAAGTTTGATACGATCCAAGTCCTCGCAATATTATTTAACGTTGAATAAGTGCTGTTTAGCCCGATTATGTTGTCGCCACTAACGCCATTGCTATTCACATCGTTGTCATCATAACCACTTTGCGATATTTCGTTTTCCGAACCTCCAAAAAGATAAACACCCGGTTGGCCATCTCCAAAAAGATCGTCATTTATGGAAGTTCTTAAATCCCTTACGGCATCTGATTTTCCATCAACCCCCAAAGTTGAAAGTACGGAGTTCGGAAGGTTCGTAATATCTGCGCCACCATGCGGGGTGCCGATCGTGACTATTTTTGCAACCTTTCCCGCGCCGTAATACCTGATATATTCCCTTGCGGCGAGTCCACCCATCGAATGACCCACGAGAATTACTTTCTTCGCTTTGGTTGTTAGCAAAATAGCATCAATAGCTTGTTTAAGCCCCCAGCCCTGTTTTGCAATCGAGGCCTGGTTGCTTTCATTTGAAATATTGTATATCATTGGTTGACCAAATGGCGTGGCCAGGTGAATCGTCTTTTTTGAATTACAAACACCCCGGTTTACCGTTAGTATTCCATTTACGGAATCAACATTTGTGACCTGCATAAACTCGTTGCCTATGCGGATAATATCGTTAGCGACAAATTCATCCGGATAAGAAACGCCAAATTGCGACACTGCATCGGTGTTTGTAATGCCAAACGAGTCTGTAACCTCAGGTTCAGTGCCATGGTCATGCGTTACGGGCATAAAACCATTAGCGTGTACATCAAAGTTTATGGTGTAATAGTCACCGAATCCGGGCTGGTTCAATAGTTTTACATCCTGTGTTTTTGATACTGACAGCGTAGTAGCACTCCTTTGACAACTTAACGCAATATTTATATTGCCCCCGGGGGTCAGCTGGGCAATGGCCATATAATCAACAATGTTGTCGAGCAGTCCATCCTGTTTCCCCCATGTAGTGTCACAATCATTTAGTCCATGAATAAATACAATCGGGTAAGGGATGTTCAAGGTTTGCGCAAAGGTCTTCTCAGCACAACACCAGCTTATTGCGATGATTACAATAAACCGACTAACGAGCTTTTTCAACCGTGCTTGCATGTTCATCGATTTAAATCAATCAATTGTTCTGGGCCGCTACGTTGATCTGTATTTTAAGATTGCCGGATGAATCTGTTGTAGGGCCAACCGTTATGCTTTGAAAGTGTGGGTTTGATGGGATGGAGCCCGTTTTCCAGGGGTAAGCGCCGCCGTAAATGCCTACATCTGTACCATCAGCACCTCCATTTTTAAGAGAACCGGATGGTAGGTGAAAATCCATTTCATAAATTTTATCAGTATTTATGGATGATGAGTCGAAGGTTGGGAAAATTGTGCTGAGAGCTGTCTGGGTTGGGAAATTATTACTTCCAGAATTATTGGATGTCCCATTTTCAAAGTATAAGTTAACGCCATTCATTACTACCCCCTCTAATATCGCGTTAACATTATTGTTGAAAAAATTATTTGACCCGATAAAAGGTTCGCCTGATGGCCAAAGAATATTGTTGTCAATAATAGAACTATCAGCGACCAAATAACTTGCAGAGACAAATAAATTATTTTTTATGGTACAACTAGTTCCAACATATGAATCGCCCCAAAAGATATTATTGCTTAAAAGATGGTGCCTACCAACTCCTCCCTGGCCAGTCAAAAACATGTTGCCTACAATGTTTTCTTTTATTATAAAATTGGTTGTATTTAGCAAGCCCGTTGTAAATGATCCTATGTAACATCTCGATATCGTAAAGCCATTTAAATTTGCGTTAACAACTATCCCAAAAGTGTAAATACCTACAATAGACCCGTTGCTCGAACCAGTTGATAAGGTAATGCCGGTAATCGTAGTTCTACCGCCGATTTTGGTCGAATCTGGATTAGCGCCGACGCCAATTAAATAAAGCTGTTTGGTTAATGTCATTGCAGGATAGGTGCCCCCAGGGATATACAACGTATCTCCAGCCGCAGCCTTAGCTATCGCTGTTGGCAAATCTGTATAAAAAGCCGGCGCACCGCCATTTTCAACGGCAATTAAATTTTGTGCTTTAGCGCTAAGACCGGCCGCCAAAAGTACAACGAAAAATAGGATAAAAGTTTTCATGTGGACAGGTTAAGTTAAGTATGTGAAAAAGCTGATATTTTTATAGTAAAAGCTATATTATTTCGCGTAAGGATAGGGATTTAATACAACCGCGTCAACCCGTTAAAACACCCTATTTTTATTTATCAAATACGTGAATTTTAAGCGATTAAGGGCTTAGGTAATTCAGTATTTAAAGCTACTTATTTTTGTTTTAAAAAAGCAAAATTTGGATAAATATAATTTTTAATCCTCGCAGGGGCCCCTGCCACCTGTGTAACGGACGTGCGAATTGCCAGGAGCATACCCGGCCTTGCCGACTATGGGTCCGATGAGCATAAATCGCAGGGATTTCTGTTAGACACCCTGCGAAAACGGGAGGGCGAAGCCATTTAAAACGAAAAGCGTGTCGGTGGGGACACCGACACGGGGTGTGTGGTAAAATGGCCGTCAACGGGCAGCCAACAACCGTTCACCCACATGGACAAAAATGAACGCTTTTTGCCCCAGGGAGAATTTTTTTTTAGTCCTCGCAGGTTCTCTCGCAGAGGAACCTGCGCTGCGTGTAACAAGTGTACGAATTGCCGGGAGTATACAAGGCGTTGTCCATTACGGGTCCGACGGGTACGGATCACGGGGTAGCTCGCAGAGTACCCGGCGAAGATGGGAAAATCAAAAACCCCAGGGGTTAATTGTCAAAATACCGTTGTTGTTGCAAACTCGATTAGTCCTGAAAATACCGGCCCCGGTAAAATGAAATAGACTGATTATTAGTTAGATACGGCGTTTGAAATTTACAAAAATATGTAAATAATTGAAAATCAGCGCCATACAAATATGCACTTGGGTGTTGTTGCGAAATGGACAAGCAAATGGACAGTTTTTCCGGCTTTTTACCAACCCGATAGTTTAATGTCGCCGGGCCGGGCGGCGGGAAGCGGTAACAATGTTTTGTGAGAAATATGGAATAGACTGATTATTAGTTAGATACAGCGATTAAATTTTACATAAAATGCAAACAATTGAAAATCAGCGCTATACAAAATGCACACGTGGGTGTTGTTGCGAAATGGACAAGCAAATGGACAGCTTTTCCGGCTTTTTACCAAACCCATAGTTTAAGCCACCAAAGGCCGTAGTGCAGGTAACTAATTTTCGAAGGGGAAACAACCAGGGTGTACCAGGCAGGGAAATCGCTTTTAAAATCTTCTCAGCAAGAGGAGGCTCCGCTGGAGCCTGAATTACTTTTTTTTATCCTATAAACAGGCGACTCCCCTGGAGTCGACCAACGATATTAGCTTATAGCTCCGGAGGAGCAACCTGTTTATAGGAAAGTAGGTTTTTCTTAGGGCTCCAGCGGGGCCTCCTCTTTAAAAGCGATTTCCCTGGTGTACCAGGATGTTTCTCCGGTTTCTTTCCGTACAAGCTTACAGCGGCACACCTTTATAGCTATTAGTCCGAAAGAAACATTGGTTGCAGCTTCTTCGGACTTTTCTGACTTTCCGGACTTCGGACTGAAATCAATACTTCAGCACAATAAACCCGGTTTTATGTTTAACCACACCGCTCACGGTATAGTCAAGCGAGTAGAAGTAGGTTCCCGGCAACTGCATTTGCCCGTTTTTATTTGAGTGCCCGTCAAACACTTTTGAACTGTTGTCATAGCCTTGCGCCTCATAGATCATTTGCCCGTTCCGGTTCATGATGGATAGCTTATTGTCGGGATATTGGCTGATGTTGTCGATCATTAAGAAATCGTTTACGCCATCCCCGTTAGGCGAAACACCCTGGTGTACCTGTATGCCGTCTTCAGCAAGAGCTGGTGTCTCGGTCTTCCCGATAGCTATCGGGATGGTTACGCTGATGCCGGCATTGTAGCTGTTGACACCGTTTGCGGCCCTTGTTACCGTCAGGGTATAGGTTTTAGTGGTTGTGCCATCCTGCGCGGTTACTACCGTAGTGATGGTATTGGGGCCAGGGGCCAATGCAATTGGCCCGAACACGGTTCCTGATGTAACGGTTGTTCCGTTCACTTTTATCGTTGCATTGGCATCACTGCTGACGGGGGTTAATTTCATCGATGTGGTGGCATTGCCTGTACTTAGGGTATAGCTGGTGGTGGTGGCGCTAAAGGCCGGCGTTAACCCGCCGATACTGGGCCCGAGTTTGGATAGGGCGGCATTGGCTGACGGCGCCCGGGTTACCGTTATCGTATAGGTTTTGGTGGTGGCGCCATCCTGCGCGGTTACTACCGTGGTGATTACCGTTTGAGCGCCTTCGGTAAGCGCAATCGGAGTAGTGACGGTGCCCGATGTTACAGTCGCGCCGTTTACTTTTATCGTTGCATTGGCATCGCTGCTGACGGGCGTTAAGGTCATCGATGCGGTGGCATTGCCCGTACTTATGGTGTAGCTGGTGGTGGCGGGGCTAAAGGCCGGCGTTAACCCGCCGATACTCGGCCCGAGTTTCGACAGGGTGGCAACGGTTGAGGGCGCCCGCATTACCGTTAGGGTGTAGGTTTTAGTCGTTGTGCCATCCTGCGCCGTTACTACCGCGTTGATCACCGTCTGGGCGCCTTCGGCCAGCGCAATCGGAGTAGTGACGGTGCCCGATGTTACAGTCGCGCCGTTTACTTTTATGGTTGCATTGGCATCGCTGCTGACAGGTGTTAGGGTTATCGATGCGGTTGCATTGCCGGCACTTATGGCATAGCTGGTAGTTGTGGAGTTAAAGGACGGGGTTAACCCGCCGATACCCGGTCCCAGTTTAGACAGGTTGGCATTGGTTGAGGGCGCACGGCTTACTGTTACCGTATAATTGCTGGCAGTTGTTCCTCCGTTATCAACCACGGTTATCAAAATCGGGTTTGATCCCACCGACAAAGGAATCGGGGGCGACAACGCGCCTGATGCAACGATTGAGCCATTAATAGTCACCGTTGCCGTAGTATCCGATGTGGTAGGTGTAAGTTGAATGGAGGTAACCGTATTTGGCTCGGAAATCGTATAACTTGTGGTCGCAGTCGCAAAAGCAGGTGACAACACGCCAGTGCTTGCGGTCAGCCCTGTCAAGCTCGTATTTGTACCCGGCGCCACCGTAAGGTTAACAACCACTGAACTAATGCCGCTGGTGTTATATGCAGTTATGGTACATGCCGCAGCCGGAGTTACAGCTGTCGGCGTGCCGCTTATAGTCCCTGTAGCGGGATCAAAAGTGAGGCCTGGTGGCAGGGTCCCGGTGAGCGAATATCCTGTTAACACGATCTTTCTTATTCTTTCTCCGCCAAATTCGGAGATGTACCCTGTCCCGGCATCGTTCAAATACATGTAAGCAGGTACATAAAACCCCGCAGCCGTACCAATCCCATCCGCATCGCCCTTTGCCTGCGTTGCGCTTCCTGCCACCAGGCCTACCGTTCCGTCAGGCATGATCCGGCGAATATCGTTGTTATTCATATCAGTAACGTATATTACCCCTCCCGGTGCAAGCAGGATACCGGCAGGATAATTAAAGATAGCAGCGGTACCGTTGCCATTCGCATATCCCGGTGTATTTCCGCTTACTGCACTTCCGGCAACCGTACTTACCATGCCTGCAGGGGTAATCTTCCGGATAGCATTATTTTTATTATCGGCTACATACATATTGCCCGTTGGGTCTACCTTTACATCCGTGGGGGTGTTGAACTGAGCCACTGCCGCTGCGGCGTTTACATATCCAGCGGTGGTAGTGCCCGCGAGTACACTTGCCACCCCGGCGGGAGTTATTTGCCAAATTTGATTAGCATCCTGTGCCGAAACAACCAGGTTACCCGAATTATCAAAGCACATTCCTCCGGGGCCAAAAGTTGTAGCGCTCGTATAAAAAGTAGTTACTATACCTGCGGGTGTAACTTTTCTGATCGCATTGTTTTTGTAATCAGCCACGTATATATTGCCTGAAGCATCCATAGCTGTTCCATCGGGATAATCAAAAAGAGAATGACTTCCTGTGCCATCCTGAAATCCGGCAGCTTCTTGTCCGCTGCCAGCCAATGTATTGACATAGCCGCCGGGAGTTACCTTGCGTATGCCATTGTTTTGCGAATCGGCGATATACAAATTACCGGCGGCATCCATTTCCATAGTTTGGGGAAAATTGAAACGGGCGGTGGTGTCGGTGCCAGGCTGGTTTCCGGAAACTTCGCCGGGGCTTCCCACAAAAACACTTACCGTTCCGTAAGGAGCCGCCGGTACTGCACCGCCCGTATTCGTCGGAGTAAGCGTAACCGCCGTCCCTATGGTTAATTGGGCCAATGCATACGAAATATTCGGAGCTGGTGTAGGGCTGCCCGGTGTGAAGGTAATAGTGGTAGTGGATATGCCGCTTGCGTTAACAGCTGTAACGGTATCTGTTTGCGAGATAGCGACTTTTTTCATCGGTGTCCCGCTAATCGTGCCCGTTGCGGCATCAAACTTAAGCCCTCCTGGCAGCGGCGGACCGCTAAGAAAAAAGCCTGTTTGCGATATTTTACGGATGCGGTTACCGCCGGCGCCCCATTCAGAAACATACAGGTTTCCGTTGTGGTCAGCACGTATATAAGCAGGCTGATTGAACTGCGCATTCGCTATTGCACCATCTGCATACCCTGGCTGTTGAGTCGGGTAGCCGGAGCCATTTAACGGAACATACCCGGCAAGTACGGAGACGGTATCCTGGGGCGATATTTTGCGTATATCATTATTCAGCAGATCGGCAACATATGCCGTGCCATCCGGCATCACCTGGATACCTGTGGGCTGGGTAAATGTGGCATTCTGGCCAACACCGGTCAAATCGAATGCTGTGGCATTATAGTTACCGGCGATAACACCTCCCCCATACCCGTCACCATGCAAATAACCAAATTTTGATATTTCATTGCGGCCAGGGTCTGTTATATATAAATTACCGGCCGTATCTTGCTTAATATCAGTAAAGGCGCCGTTAGGTCCACTGCTGTAAAGCCCTATGACAATTGACTCCTGGGTGATCCATATAATTTGTGAACTTTTAGGCACTGCCACCAGCAGATCGGCGATGCTATTGAAACACAATCCTGCCGGGTTAAAATACATAGGGTCACTTTTGTAAAAAGTACTCACAACTCCTGCCGGAGTTATCGTCCTTATCGCACCGTTTCCGGCATCTGAAACAAACAGGTTGCCGGCATCGTCGAAACACAGCCCCACCGGGGAATTAAAAAGCGCAGATGAACCGTTACCGTCAGTATAGCCGGCGGTCCCGGTAGCACTGCCTGCAAAGGTGGTAACTACACCCGCCGGTGTTATTTTGCGTATGGCATTATTTCCGGCATCGGCCACATACAGGTTGTTCGATGCATCAAAAGCCATATCCCTGGGATCATTGAACAATGCGCCTGTTCCGGTGCCGTTAACGTAACCCGCTGTTCCGGCAACGCCGGCGTTGCTGCCGGCAAAGGTGCTTACCTGGAAGTATTGATTGGCAGGTACCGTACCGCCTGTATTGGTTGCATGAACAGATACAGCATTGCCGGGCGTTATGGTAACGGGACTTGTCGCATAAGTAATAATTGGCGCCTGCCCAGAAGCATTTTTAAGGGCCGCAACAAAAAGGAATAGTAAAATAACCCGTAGTTTTGTGACCATGGCCCCTGGTAATTGGTTGTAAAATAACGAATTCCTAACAGATATAAATCTAACAGTTTCTTTTTTAGAAAAACAAGAAAAATCGCACAAAGACAAAGCGTTAACTTTAAGTTGATTTTTCGATTGCGCAGCCTCTTTCCTACATTTTAAAAAACTTTTTTGTTTAAAGATTGAAGACTAGTCCGAAGTCAATAAAGTCCGGAAGTCCGAAAGAAGCTTCAACTGACGTCCGCCAATTGCAGGTTCTTTCGGACTTTACTGACTTCGGACTAATCACCACCTTCAATACTTCAGCACAATAAACCCTGTTTTATGTTTGGTTGTGCCGTTTGCGGTATAATCCAACTGGTAAAAATAAGTTCCCGGCAATTGCATCTGCCCGTTCTTGTTACTATGCCCGTCGAACACCCTTGAGCTGTTGTCATAGCTCGTGGCTTCATAAATCAGCTGCCCGTTTCGGTTCATAATCGATAGTTTGTTTTCCGGATATGCTTGTATCCCATCAATGACCAGAAAATCGTTTATTCCATCCCCATTGGGTGATACACCCTGGTGTACCACAATTACATCGTCGTCCAAAGTCGGCGCTTCGATTGGCTTTGTCACACTAATACCCGTCCCGATAGTTATCGGGTCATAACTGTCGGCGCCGCTTGCTGCCCGTGTTACCGTTAGCGTATAGGTTTTAGTGGTGGTACCATCCTGGGCGGTTACTACCGTGGTGATGTTGTTGGGGCCAGGGGCCAATGCAATTGGCCCGAACACGGTTCCTGATGTAACGGTTGTTCCGTTCACTTTTATAGTGGCATTGGCATCGTTGCTGACGGGCGTTAATTTCATCGATGCGTTGGCATTGCCTGTACTTATGGTATAGCTGGTGGTTGCGGCGCTAAAGGCAGGGGTTAGCCCGCCGATATTTGGCCCCAGTTTGGACAGGCCGGCATTGGTTGAGGGCGCCCGGGTAACGGTTACCGTATAGGTTTTGGTGGTAGTGCCGTTTTGGGCGATTACTACCGTGGTAATGACTGTTTTAGCGCCTTCGGCCAGCGCGATGGCCCCGGATGCCGTGCCGGATGTTATTGCAGCACCGTTCACTTTTATCGTTGCATTAGCATCGGTAGCGGTTGGGGTGATCGTTATGGTTGAAACGGCATTGTCTACACTGTCGGTATAGCTGGTGGTGCCGCTTGCAAATGCCTGGCTTAGCGTGCCGTTGCCTGGCTGCAAATTGGAAAGGGTGGCATTAGTTGACGGCGCCCTGGTTACTCTAAGCGTATAGGTTTTGGTGGTCGTTCCATCCTGAGCGGTTACTACCGTACTGATCACTGTCTGACCGCCTTCGGCCAGCGCGATCTGTGCGGTGACCGTGCCGGATGTTACGACCGTTCCGTTCACTTTTATGGTTGCATTGGCATCGGCGCTAATCGGTGTTAAGGTCATCGATGCGTTCGCGTTGCCCGTACTTATGGTATAGCTGGTGGTTCCCGATGAAAAAGCAGGCGTTAGCCCGCCGATACCGGGGCCCAATTTGGACAGTGTGGCATTGGTGGATTCCGCGCGGGTTACTGTGATCTTATAAGTTTTGGTGGTCGTTCCGTCCTGTGCAGTTACCACGGTGGTAATCGTGTTTGAACCTACGCCCAATGCCATACTTGCCGAGGCAGTTCCTGAAGCTACCGCTTTGCCGTTTACAGTTATGGTGGCAGTCGGATCAGATGCGGCAGGAGTTAAGCTTATCGATGTCGTAGCATTTGTTACACTTGCCGTATAACTGACGGTATTGGTTGCAAATGCTGGAGTTAAGGTGCCGCTGCTTATGGCAAGGGCTGAAAGAGTTGCATTGGTTGAAAGCACATTTAATATCCCCGCGGTATAACTGATGGTATAATTGGCATCTGCTGCACAACACGCGGTAATAGCATATGTCCCCGCAGCAGAAGCCGTTGTCGCCGTGGTGGAAACGGTTGGCTGGGTAGTTAAACTTGCCTGCGTATCCCCATTCACGAACCCGCTAAATTTTGCCGTTAATGCCGGGTTGGCCGCCCCATAAACCCTGGTTTGATTATCGGCGGTTATAGTTAAAGGGGCGGGCGTTATTGCAAGCGATCCGGCAGCATAACTAATGGTATAGTTAACGTCCACTGCTCCGTTTGCGGTAATGGGGTATGTCCCCACTGGCGAAGTCGCAGTCGCTGTTGTGGCAATAGTCGGCTGTGTAGTTAAACTTGCCGGTGTATCGCCGTTTACAAGGCCGCTGTAGCTTGCCGTTGGCGAAGGAATTGCCGCTCCGTAAACATTGCTTTGATTACTGGCTGTTATAGTTAATGGTACCGGGGTAACCGTTAATAGCTGTGTTAATGTTGTATAACCATCTTTCGCCGTTATGGTTGATGTACCCACACCTGTAGTGTGTATTTTACCTGAAACAATAGTTGCAACGGCCGTATTACTGCTGGTATAGGTAATGGCATACGTGCTTTTAGCGCCAGGATTAAAGTTTGCCGTGCCATACGGTTTTGAGGGAATAGCAGCAAAGCGGAGTACGCCTACCGCGATGCTTAGCGTTGCGGACTTGCTGCCGCCGAAACTGTTATAAGCAGTAACGGTATAAGTTGTTGCAGGGCTTACTGCTATTGGCGTTCCGCTGATTGCACCGGTACTGTTATTAAAATTTAAGCCGGCCGGCAGGAACGGACTTATATAAAAACCGCCTGACGGTTTAATTTCTTCTACCAGGTTGTCACCTGCATCGGCTACAAATATATTGCCCGCGCCATCCACCGCTACACCTTCCGGCAGATTGAATCCGTTGTATAATGTAACCGGGCTACCCCCGCCGGCGGGGATCTGTATTAACGATTTATTTTCTTTATCGCCCACATATATATCGCCCGCCGCGTCTATTGCAACACCGGTTGGAGTAAAACCTGAGAGTATAGTAACCGGGCTGCCTCCACCGGCAGGGATTTCTTTTAACGCATGATTGTATGCGTCGGACACATACACATTACTGGCAGGGTCTACCGCTACACCAATGATACCGCTGCTGAACCCGGAGCCTAAAGTACTCGGAGTGCCGCCGCCCACAGGGATCTTCTTTATCACACCGTCGTCGTTATCCCCGGCATAAACATTGCCCGCAGCATCTACCGCGACGGCAGTTGAGGTAAAACCGGAAACTAAGGCAACCGGAGTTCCGCCGCTTGCCGGAATCTTTTTTACGGCACCGTTACCCGCATCGGCTACATACACGTTGCCCGCTGCGTCAACTGCCACACCAGATGGATTGCTAAACCCCGAGCCGATGCTAACTGGGGCGCCGCCCTGCACCGGTATCTTTTTTATCGTACTGTTGCCTGCCTGGGCCACATACGCAAACCCTGCTGAAGCATCAATCGCTACGGCCAGGACATCGCTGATCTGGGAATCGATGGTCACCGGGCTGTTGCTATGGCCGGCAGCAGCAACGTTTGTGCTTATTGGCTCCAATGCCGGAATTGCCGTGCCCTGGGTATAGGTTTTAGGGCTGCTGTAACTGATGGTGGGCAGGACAGCGGCATTTACCGCAACGCTGAGCGTAGCCGACTGGCTGCCGCCAAAACTGTTATAAGCGGTAACGGTGTAGGTTGTTGCGGGGCTTGCTACAATTGGTATCCCGCTGATATTTCCGGTAATATAATCAAACGCTAAGCCTGCAGGCAGTTCGGGGCTTATAGCATAGCCGCCATGCCGTTGAAGCTCTTCTATGGTGTTGTTGCTTGCAAGGGCTACATACAGATTGCTCACACCATCTGACGCTACCGCAGCAGTGTTGATGAAGGCGTGGCTTAAAACAACCGGGGCGCCACCGCCCGCAGGGATCTGCTTTACCGCATTATTGCCATATTCTACAACATCTACATTGCCCGCGCCGTCTACCGCCACACCAATTGGGCTGCTGAACCCGGAGCCTAAAGTAACCGGGCTACCGCCGCCAACCGGGATCTGCTTTATCGCATTATTGCCTTCATCGGCCACATATACATTACCTACAGCGTCTACCGCTACACCATAAGGAAAGCTGAACCCTGAGCCGATGGCAAACGAAGTGCCACCGTCCGCCGGTATTTCCATTACCATGCTGACGCCATAATTAGCTACATATACATTTCCCGCAGCGTCAACCGCTACACCGGTTGGTTGGCTAAGCCCCGAGGCCATGGTGACCGTGGCGCCGCCGCCAACCTGGATCTTCTTCACCGCGTTATTGCCCTTATCAGCCACATACACATTGCCTTTAGCATCCACCGCTACTCCGACCGGGCTGCTGAACCCGGAGCCTATGCCAACCGGGGCGCCACCGCCAACAGGAATCTTCTTCACCGCGTTATTGCCCTCATCAGCGACATACATATTGCCCGCGGCGTCTATCGCTACGCCTTGTGGAGCATTGAAGCCTGAGCCAACGGTAACGGGACTATTGTTATAGCCGAAAGCAGCAACGTTGGTGCGGGTTGGCGACAGCTCCGTAATTGCCTTGCCCTGGGTATAGGTTTTAGGGCTGCCATAACTGATGGTGGGCAGAGGGGCTGCATTAACGCTAATCTTTAGCGCAGCTGACTTGCTGCCTATAGTGTTATAAGCTGTAGCGGTGTAAGTTGTTGCGGGGCTTACCACAATGGGGGTACCACTAATAGCCCCCGTGCTATAGCTAAAACGTAAGCCGGCAGGCAGCGGGGCATCGATAGTATAGCCGCCAAATCGTATAACCTCCTGTACCGCGGTGTTGCCCGCATCGGCTACACAAACATTACCTGCACCATCTGCCGCTACCCCGTACGGACTACTGAAAGCGTTACTTAAGACAACCGGGGCGCCGCCGCCAACAGGGATTTGTTTTACCGCAGTGTTGCCATAATCAGCCACATCTACGTTTCCCATTTGATCGATGGCTACACTAAAAGGAAAACTGAACCCGGAGCCTATAGTAACCGGGGCGCCGCCGCCAACCGGGATCTTCTTCACCGCATTATTGCCCTCATCGGCCACGTATACATTCCCTATGGGGTCTACCGCTACCCCATAAGGAAAGTTGAACCCTGAGCCGATGGCAAACGGGACGCCGCCGCCCGCCGGGATCTCCATTACCATACTTGCCGCATAGTCAACTACATAAACATTTCCGGCAGCATCAACCGCCACACCGGTTAGTTCACTAAACCCGGACGCTAAGGTAACCGGGGCGTCGCCGCCAACCGGGATCTCTTTTACCGAGTTACTGCCGCCATCAGCTACATACACATTGCCAAATGCGTCCACCGCTACGGCTACCGGGCTGCTGAACCCGGAGCCTATGATAACCGGGGCGCCGCCGCCAACCGGTATCTTCTTCACCGCATTGTTGGCCTTATCAGCCACATAAACATTCCCCGCAGTATCTACAGCCACGCCCTCCGGAGAACTGAAGCCTGAGCCAATGCTAACCGGGGTGTTGTTATAGCCGAAAGGAGCCACTCCGCTGCTTGTCGGCGCCAGTGCGGCAATAGCCGTGCCCTGGGTATAGGCTTCGGGGCTGCTATAACTGATGGTGGGTACCTGGGCAAGCGATTTTAAAGGCAGCGCCATTACAAAAAGAAGGGCTATGAGCTGCAATTGTTTTGAAAAATGATGAAGATTGCTGACGGCAGTTTCCGATGAGTGACGATTAACTTTTACAGTTAATGCAGGAGTAAAGCTGCTCATGATGTTGTGGTTAAAAATTACGTTTCGGGAGTTTGATTTTTTGGAAAAATTAAGAACGGAACCGGTTTAAAAAAAGCACGAATAACCCATTGGCGGCAACAGCCCCTCAACCCGAAGAGTAAACCAGGGACCGTATGGACATTTATCAAATCGGTTTAAATACAGCAGAAATATTTATTAAAAATAAAGTATTCCACCTGTTATAAACAAATTTTGCCCGATTTAAATCGCTTATTTTTAGCTACTAATCAAAGGGAAAGGCAACTATTCCGAAATCGAAATAAATTAAACTTTAGGGCCGTGCTTAGCGTACTCTAAAGAAAGTTCATAAACCAAAGGGCAAACGGAATGATATGCCGAACAAGTCTTCATAAAGATGCTCAAAAACGTACGCTTCTTGCCCGGCATAACTTTTCGATGCTGTTTTAGACCTTTTTTGTGACCGTTTCGAAAGCGTTTGAGGGTGTTTCGTAAGCGTTTTGAAAGCTAACAAACTGCCGGCGGTGCACGGATAGAGGCCGAAAGAGTGCTTGGTACGGCACGGCGCCTCGCGTTAGCGACAGAACCGGATACTCCCCAACTATGTCGGGGCGCCTAATGCCTGCGGCGTTATGGCCCCGATATTCGTCGGCGCGGGTCTCCCCAATTCACGCGAGTATGCAGCGCGGGGCTGTTGGGCAGGGTATTCGTGCGCCGCTGACAGGTAGCCATCAAGCCCGGAGTTTTGTTTTTAATGGACAAGAGCTGAGATTTTTACGGCGCGTTGCGTAAGCGGGTGCAGCGGATACCGTCCGCCTGTTGGCGGATAAGGCCTGCGGCGTATGAGCGGAACACGCCGCCGCGCTACCGGCGCAGGAACGCCACGCCTTTTCAGCTGACAATCAGCAGCTTGCAGCAGGCTATGTGCCGTTTGCAATGGCAATACCGATGTGCACGGCGAAAGCCGAACACTGCAAACTGCTCACTGTCAGCTGATAGCCGATCCAGGTGTTCACGAAATTTCTCAAAAATGGCACATTTTTGAGAATTGTAAATTTTAACCTGCTAAAAATCAGCACTTTTCGTTGCTGTGTGCAGGGTGTATGTGTGCAAAACATGAACACTTTAACCTCGGTTTAAATGCGCTTTCCCACATTTTAAAAAACCTTTTCCACATTTAATTTTTATCCTTACATTTGCGGGCTAATTGTTGCTCATTGAAATCGCTTAGGATATATTCGATCCCTTTTACCGGCCTTAAGCTGGGGAAGCATCAGTTTGAATATGACATTACTGATGCATTTTTTGACGAGTTTGAATATTCGCTCGTAAAAAGGGCTGATTTAAAGTGCCGCGTGGAACTGGATAAACAGGAAACAATGCTGATCCTGAATTTCGACATCAAAGGTTCCATTTTTGCCAATTGCGACCGCTGCCTGGCGCAATACCCGCAGTTGGTGCATGTTCGCGAACAACAGATAGCAAAGTTCAGCAGCGAAGAAGGTGATGACGATGAGGAGATCATCATCCTTACCAAAAACGATCACGAGATTGACATTTCGGGGTTGATATACGAGTATATAAATGTTGCTTTGCCGCTTACAACGGTTTGCATCGACGAGGGGATGACCCCATATTGTGATAAAGAAATGCTGGAAAGCTTAAGCAAGCTGACAGTAAATCCCGATCCGGAGCAAATTGACCCGCGTTGGGATGCGCTTAAAAAATTGAATTGAGTTAGGGTTGCCTCACCCCAACCCCTCTCCAAAACAGAGGGGCTAAAAAAGAAAGCGAAGAGCGCGACATTGGTTTTTTTTAAGTCCTCTCCTTTGGAGAGGATTTAGGTGAGGCCAACGAAGCGTGATACTTAAAAAATTGAATTGAATTTAAAAAAACAGGATCATGCCACATCCAAAACGAAAAATATCCAAATCAAGAAGGGATAAACGCCGTACGCACGACAAGGCCGTATTGCCAACGCTTACTACCTGCAAAACTACAGGCGCTGTACATTTACCTCACCGCGCTTATACGGTTGATGGTAATGTTTACTACAACGGTAAATTACTGATAGAGAAAGCAGCCGTAGCATAAGTTTAATTTTCTGCAATGAAGATTGGCTTGGATATTATGGGCGGCGATTTTGCCCCGCAGGCAACCATGCTGGGGGCCATTGCTGCGTACAAAATGCTTAAGCCCAATGAAAAACTGGTGCTTATTGGCGACAAAGACGTTGCCGAAGCCATTTTTCGCGAGCAAAATTTTAACCCGGATCATTTCGAGTATGTCCATACCACCGAAGTGATCGGCATGGGCGAGCATCCTACCAAAGCGGTCGTTCAAAAACCAAATTCGAGTATTTCGCTGGGCTTTAAATTGCTAAAAGAGGGGGCAATCGATGCTTTCTCGTCGGCGGGCAACAGCGGCGCCATGCTGGTCGGGGCCATGTTCAGCGTAAAGGCCATCCCCGGCGTACTGCGCCCCGCTATTACAGCCATTATTCCACAGTTAAAAGGTACCTTAAGTGTTTTGGTTGACGTTGGCGCCAATGCCGATTGCAAACCTGAATACCTGCCTCAATTTGGCACGCTGGGCAGTTTGTTTGCTGAGTATGTATACAACATGCCCAACCCACGGGTCGCACTGATGAATATCGGCGAGGAAGAGGGGAAGGGCAACCTGCTTTGCCAGGCGGCTTACCCGCTGATGAAAGAAAATAAACTGATCAATTTTGTGGGCAACGTTGAAGGCCGCAATGTGTTTGAAGACTTTGCCGAAGTGATTGTTTGCGACGGATTTACCGGTAACGTTGTTTTAAAACTTGCCGAATCGTTTTATGAAGTGTCGGCCATCCGGGGCATCAAAGACGACTTTATTGATATGTTTAATTATGAGCAGTACGGCGGCAGCCCCATATTGGGGGTAAATGCGCCGGTGCTGGTGGGGCATGGCATATCGACCCCCGAGGCCATCAAAAACATGGTGGTGCTATCTAAAAATATGGTGGAAAGCGGCCTGACGGAAAAGATCAAGCAGGCTTTCCAGTAAATCACAACAATGAGTAAAATTCACGCTGCTATTACCGCCGTGCATGGTTATGTACCCGATTATGTATTAACCAATCACGAGCTGGAAGGCATGGTAGAAACTAACGATGAGTGGATCGTTACCCGCACCGGCATTAAAGAACGCCGGGTATTAAAGGGCGAGGGCCTGGGCACCTCGGACATGGCCGTCCCGGCTGTAAATGCCCTGCTGGAGAAGCGAGGCATCAGTGCTGAAGAGCTTGACCTGATCATTTTTTGCACCACAACCCCCGATTTTGTTTTCCCGGCTACGGCAAATATTTTGGCTGATAAGATCGGCGCAAAAAATGCCTGGGGTTATGATTTGCAAGCCGCATGTTCGGGCTTTTTATACGGACTGGCTACTGGTTCGCAGTTTATTGAAAGCGGCAAGCATAAAAAGGTTTTGGTAGTGGGCGGCGATAAAATGTCAGCCATCGTTAACTATAAAGACCGCGCCACCTGTATTATTTTTGGCGATGGCGCCGGCGCTGTTTTACTGGAACCGAATGACGAAGGCAACGGCGTGATCGATTCGATATTAAGAAGCGATGGCTCCGGCGCGCCATACCTGCACCAAAAGGCAGGCGGCTCAGTTAGGCCGGCTACGCACGAAACGGTTGAGGCCAACCAGCATTTTGCCTACCAGGAAGGCCAGGCGGTGTTTAAATTCGCCGTAACCAAAATGGCGGATGTAGCCGCTGAGGTAATGGAACGCAACAGTTTGGTAGCCGACGATGTTGCCTGGCTGGTACCCCACCAGGCCAATAAGCGCATCATCGATGCAACAGCAAACCGCTGCGGCATAAGCGAAGACAAGGTAATTATCAATATCGAGCGTTATGGCAATACCACTAACGGCACCCTCCCCCTATGTTTATGGGAGTGGGAAGATAAATTTAAAAAAGGCGACAATTTAATACTGGCGGCTTTTGGCGGCGGCTTTACCTGGGGATCGATCTATTTGAAGTGGGCTTATTGATGTGCGGATGTGCGGATGTGTCCCGCACGTGCGGGATCAGATGTGCGGATTGATTTGATGATTGAATAATTTGAAGATATTTGATCAAAAAGAATTTTCAAATTTTCAAATCGATACATTTTCAAATTGAACGGATATATTTGCACCCGGTAAGCTGAACATTATTAAACTGACTTTGTTATCATAATTCATAAAAAATACAATCACCGCATTTGCGCATTTACGGATTTGACCAGCTGCTTAATTTGCATCCCGCATGTGCGGGACATACTTGCACATATGCACATTAAAATAGTAACTTTATCAACCACCAATTAACAACCGGGCATGGATATTAAACAAATTCAGGACCTTATACGCTTTGTCTCCAAATCGGGGGTAAACGAAGTTTCAATCGAGCAGGAAGGTTTTAAAATCACCATAAAAACCAACCAGGCGCCAACTTACGTTAGTGCGACAGTACCGGCGGAATTCCACCCGGCCGCGCCGGCAACTGCAGCACCGGCTCCTGTTGCAGCGGCGGCGGCTGAGGCCCCTGTTGCCGACACATCGAAATACATAACCGTAAGATCGCCGATGATCGGTACCTTTTACAGATCAGCCAGTCCCGACAAACCGTTGTTTGTTAACGTCGGCGACGAAATAAAACCGGGCAGCGTGCTTTGCATTATCGAGGCGATGAAACTTTTCAACGAGATCGAAGCAGAAGTTTCGGGCCGTGTTGTAAAAATACTGGTTGACAACGCCTCGCCGGTTGAATATGACCAGCCTTTGTTTTTGGTTGAACCTATTTAGGGGATTACACCGATTTCTAAAAGATGATTTCACCGATTTGTGAACGAGCGCAGCGGTTATAAACAGATAAAGACAATATGACATCACCTATATAAATCGGTGAAATCAAATTATAATCGGTGAAATCACAAAATAAAAAATATGTTTAAAAAGATCTTAATAGCTAACCGCGGTGAGATTGCCCTCAGGATCATCAGAACCTGCAAGGAGATGGGCATCAAAACCGTAGCTGTATATTCTACCGTCGACCGCGACAGCCTGCATGTGCGTTTTGCGGATGAGGCCGTTTGTATCGGCCCGGCGCCAAGCCGCGACTCCTACTTAAATATTCCCAATATCATATCAGCTGCAGAGCTGACCAATGCTGACGCGATACATCCTGGCTATGGCTTCCTGTCGGAGAATGCAAAATTCTCGGCTATTTGTGCCGAATATGGTATAAAGTTTATCGGCGCTACCGCTGCGCAGATCAACGCAATGGGCGACAAAGCCTCGGCAAAGGAAACCATGAAAAAGGCCGGCGTACCCACCATCCCCGGGTCCGAAGGGTTGCTGAACAGTGTGAAAGAGGGTATTGAGATTGCCAAAAAAATTGGTTACCCGGTTATTTTAAAAGCTACAGCAGGCGGCGGTGGCCGGGGCATGCGTATTGTTTGGAAAGACGAAGAATTTGAAAACGCCTGGGACTCGGCACGTGCCGAATCAGGAGCAGCCTTTGGCAACGACGGCATGTACCTGGAAAAATATGTGCAGGATCCGCGCCACATCGAAATCCAGGTGGTGGGCGACCAGTACGGTAAAGTATGTCACTTATCCGAAAGAGATTGCTCCATACAGCGGCGGCACCAAAAACTGGTAGAGGAATCGCCCTCGCCGTTCATGACCGAAAAGCTGCGCAAAAAAATGGGCGACGCCGCCATCAAAGGCGCTAAAGCCGTAAAATACGAAGGCGCCGGAACGGTTGAATTTTTGGTTGACAAGGACCGGAACTTCTACTTTATGGAAATGAACACCCGTATACAGGTAGAGCACCCGGTTACTGAAGAAGTGATCAACTTCGACCTGATAAAAGAGCAGATCAAGGTGGCGGCGGGTATACCGATCTCCGGCAAAAATTACGAGCCGCAGATGCACGCCATCGAATGCCGCATCAATGCCGAAGATCCGTTTAATAACTTCCGCCCTTCACCGGGGAAGATCACCAATTTCCATTCGCCGGGCGGTCACGGGGTGCGCATCGATACCCACGTTTACACCGGGTATGTGATCCCGCCGAATTATGACTCGATGATCGCTAAGGTGATCTGCGTTGCGCAAACCCGCGAAGAGGCTTTAAGCACCATGGAGCGCGCGTTGAGCGAGTTCGTTATCGAAGGTGTTAAAACCACCATACCTTTCCATTTAAAATTACTGCAGGACCCTAACTTCCGCGCAGGCAATTTTACCACCAAGTTTATGGAAACCTTTGAGTATGCCGAATAAACAAAGGATAGAAGACGAAACGCTTTAATTTTAACACAAAGAACACTAAGAAGGCGCAGAGAACGCAGAGAAGAAAATAAATCACAAACTATTAAAACTTTGTGGCCTTTGCGCCTTCTCCCTTTGTGCACTTTGCGGTAAAAATCTTAAACGGATAGTTATACAGAAGAACGTATTATATTTGCCGGTGCCGCACACCGGTATTTTATTTTAAAAAATGGCAAATTGGGGAAGTAAGCTGGTTAGTTCTATCAGGGAAAAAGGCAAAAACATGCAGTCCGAGATGTCGTTTTTCGAGCATCTGGAAGCGCTGCGCTGGCATATTATACGCACGGCCCTTTTTGTCCTGGTTTTTGCCATCGTTGCTTTCGTTTTTTTCAGGGACATTTTCCATGGCATCATACTGGCCCCCACAAAGCCCGATTTCTGGACTTATCGGATGATGTGCAATATGGGGAACGGGCTGCACCGCCTCCTGTCCTTTATCAACCCGGACGATTTTTGCGTTCACGGCTTCAATTTCAAGCTGATTAATACCGAGATGGCCGGGCAGTTTACACTGCAGCTTAACACCTCTATCATGATCGGCCTGATATTGGGCATCCCTTACCTGTTGTTTGAGCTTTGGCGTTTCATTCGCCCGGCACTGCACGAAAAAGAGCGCAAAGCCGCCAGCGGATTCGTGTTTTATGCATCGTTTTTATTTTTCCTGGGGGTGTTGTTCGGTTACTATATCGTTACACCGCTTTCCGTCCGTTTCTTCGCGACTTATAACGTGAGCGATGTCATTACTAACATGTTCGATATCGACAATTACATTTCGTCGGTTACCTGGCTTACGCTACTGGCGGGCATAGTATTCCAGTTGCCTATGGTGGCGTATATCCTGTCGAGCCTTAACATCCTCACGCCAAAATTTATGCGGCGGACCAGGCGATATGCAACCATATTGATATTGATGCTTGCCGCTATCATCACCCCATCGCCTGACGCACTTACCATGTTGGTAGTAGCAGCGCCGCTGTTCCTGCTTTACGAGTTCAGCATTATGGTGTCTGCCTTTGTGGAGCGGAGAAGGCTGAAACGCGAGAAGGCGGAAGGGCTGGCATAATGGATGCGCGAATATTGGATGTTCAGATGATCTGATGATTTGAAAACGTGTCAATTTGGAAATGATTAAAACGACGCGGCTTTCATCTTCAAATTTTCAAATCGTCGAATTTTCAAATTGACACTATGAAACAGGGACTAAAAATAGCGCTTGGCGGCGACCATGCCGGGTTTGAGTACAAACAGCTTTTAATTGAGGCGCTGGCGGGCAATGAGGTAAAGGATTTCGGGCCTTTTTCGGGCGAGTCCTGCGATTACCCGGATTTTGCCCACCTGGTAGCATCGGGTGTTGAAAGCGGAGAATTTGATTTTGGTATCCTGATCTGCGGCAGCGGAAACGGGGTAGCCATGACCGCCAACAAACACCAGGGTATCCGCGCAGCCATTTGCTGGAATGAGGAACTGGCCGAACGCGCCCGCAGCCATAACGATGCCAATATTTTATGTTTACCTGCACGGCATATTTCGTTTGACACCGCCAAAAGCATCGTTAAGATATTTTTGGCGACGGCGTTTGAAGGCGGAAGGCATGCGACAAGGGTGGAGAAGATTGCTTGTTGAGACACAAATATTTAGAAATCACGCCCATTAGATAACTTCTTTATCAATTAATATTACTTCAAAACAGTAGTTTAAAGTAATAAAATAAAGCGAATTCTGTTTATTAATACGACTAACAACAAGTTGATAAAGATTATTTTATTCGATAACTAATTGATGTTGATAGCGAAGATTATTTAGATTAATTTTATGATATGAATCAAAAGTTGCTTTATACCATTGGACATGGGAGTAGAAGGATAGATGATTTTCTACAAATACTTAAGAATTTTGGTATTGAATACCTTATTGATGTCAGATCACTTCCTTTTTCGAAATTTAATCCTCAATACAATCAAAATGAATTACAATTTACTTTAGAGAGAAACCAGATTAAGTATGTTTTTATGGGCGAAAATTTGGGCGGAAGGCCAAAAGATAAATCTTGTTATGATTATGAAGGAAAAGTTGACTATGAAAAAGTTAAAAGTAAAGCATTTTTTATAAACGGAATAGATCGGCTAAAAACGGCGTATAAAAAAGATATTAAAGTCGTTATTATGTGTAGCGAAAGTAATCCTTGCGATTGTCATAGAAGCAAACTGATTGGCCGAGTTCTTGAAAATGACCATATCATAATAAAGCATATTGATGAAAATGACAAGTTAAAAGACCAGACTATTGTTATAAATGAGCTAAACAAGGGATTGTCCGAAATTGATTTATTTGGGAACCCAATTAACGTTACATCAAGAAAAGCCTACCTTTAACTATGGAATTTTTTAGTATCGGAGTTTACAATTCGACCGAAAAAGAGTTTTTTGATAAACTTTTAAAAAACAATATAGATACATTTTGTGATATAAGACAACGAAGGGGTGTACGGGGATCTAAATATGCATTTGTAAATAGTAATAGGCTCCAAAATAAATTGAATGATCTTGACATTAGATATGGTTATGTTCAAGATTTAGCTCCCACAAGTGATATTAGAACTTTACAAAAGGAAATTGATTTGGAAAAAGGAGAATTAAAGAGTGAAAGAACTGAATTAGGAAAAGTCTTCGTTATCGAATATAAAAATCGCATCTTAAAGAACTTTAATTTTGATGTTTTTTTTGACCAACTTGACCAAGCAAATGCAAATAAAATTGCTTTTTTTTGTGTTGAAGAACACCCTGAAGCCTGTCATAGATCAATCGTCACAGAAAAATTAATGAGTACTTATAATTATAAAATCACCCATCTGTAATATGGAGGTCCTCATTCTTTCCAAAACCCATATGAATGGGGGTCATTGTTGTATTGGGGGTATAACCGGACTGGGAAGATATGTTCGCCTATTGACATCCAACGGGGAAAATCAACCTGAGAATACGGAAATTAATCCAAAACAAGTTTGGGATATCGAATTTGTTGAACGTCAGAATAACGTCCCACCCCACGTTGAAGACGTTTTAGTAACTAAAAAAAACTTAATCGGAACGATCAAAGAGGAAGTACAAATCTCAAATTTTATTAGGCAAAAAAATATCCCTATTTGGCGCGGAACACCTGATAATCTTTTTGATGGATTGATTCAATTTACGAGCAGTGGTAGTGGTTACATTGATCGAAGTCACATTCCGGAGCATAGTGTAGGTTTTTGGATTTCAGACAGAAATTTAACCAGAAATGATTATAACGGGATAAGATATAGATATCCGAGCCAAAATGGTTGGAGAAGTTTAAAATTCGTCGGATTCGAAGATCCAATAGATACTATCCCAGCGGGAACTTTGATTAGGGTTTCGCTCGCTCGTTGGTGGAAACAAAATGAAAACGCTGAAGAACGGTGTTTTTTACAGCTGTCGGGATGGTACGACCTGTAGCGTCCCTATTGACCGCAGATTAAATACATATACTTCTACTAAAATGGGAAACGCTTCAGAAGAATTCCTCGTCGCCGCCGAAGAAAAGGCATTTGACGCCAAACACCGGCGCATCATCAACTACAACATCGGCAAGTACGATGCGGCGGTTGAGCGTGGTTTGTCGCGCATGGTGAACCTGGAGAACGCCAAACGCAGGCAGCATGTGATCAAATGGCGGGTGATGGAGAACCTGGACAAGCTGTTGCCGGAGTTTGAATCGAACTTTCAAAAACGCGGAGGCAAGGTGATCTGGGCCAATGATGCGGCCGAAGCCAACCGGGAGATCCTGAACATCCTGAAAAAAGCCGGCGCCAAAACGGTAGTCAAATCCAAATCCATGGTGACCGAGGAGATTGAGCTGAACGAGTTTTTGGAGCATCATCACATCGAATCCCTGGAGACCGACCTGGGCGAATACATCGTACAACTGCTTGGCCAAAAACCGTATCATATTGTTACGCCGGCGATGCATCTGTCCAAAGAAGACATTGCCAAACTATTTAACGAGCGTTTCGGATCGCCCTTAGATGCTACGCCCGAGCAGCTTACCCAAAAAGCCCGCGAACTGCTGCGCGATAAATATGTACATGCCGACGTGGGCATTACCGGCGCCAACTTTTTGATTGCCGACACCGGCAGCATCGCCATCAGCGAGAATGAAGGCAATGCACGGCTGAGCACTTCGTTCCCAAAAATCCATATTGCGGTGGTGGGCATTGAAAAGCTGATCCCGTCGCTGGCTGATCTTGACGTTTTTTGGCCCATGCTGGCAACCCACGGAACAGGGCAAAATATAACCGTTTACAACACCATTTTAAGCGGCCCGCGCAAGCCGGGAGAAACCGATGGCCCGGAGGAAATGTACGTGGTTTTGCTGGACAACGGCCGCACGAACCTGCTGGCCCAAAAAGAACAGCGCCAGGCTTTATACTGCATCCGCTGCGGCGCTTGTTTAAATGCCTGCCCGGTTTACAAAAATATTGGCGGGCATAGTTACGAAACCACCTACAGCGGCCCCATCGGCTCGATCATCACGCCGCACATGAATGGCATGGCCGAGTTTAAACACCTGAGCTACGCCTCCAGCCTGTGCGGCAAATGCACCGAGGTTTGCCCCGTAAAGATCGACATACATAAAATGCTGCTGCTAAACCGCCGCGACGCCGTGAATGAGCAATTGGTTACCGCCAAAGAAAAATGGGGCTGGTCCGCCTGGAAAAAGGGAATGTTAAAACGTAAGTGGATGGACTTTTTCAGCGGCAAAACAAAAAACTTCCTGCTTAAAAAATTCTTCAAAAAAACCTGGGGCCATTACCGGGAGATGCCAACCGTAGCGCCAAAATCATTCAGCCAGGAATGGATGGAGCGGAATGATTTTAAGTAATTTCGGATTTCGGAATTACGATTTCGGATTTAAAGAAATATAAAATCAAATAATTCCGAAATTGAAAATCCGAAATCAATCAATGAACATCCCCAAACCCAAATTGCTTGTAGGAGTTTAGCACTTCGTCTGAACTGCTGAAGGAGAAAGTGTAGGTGGTCCACCAGCTCACGTAGTCGGCGTCCTTATCCGTGGTTGGTTCAACGTGTACGTTGCGGAGCATGTAGATACCTTCGCGGCTCATGGTAAGGGTTATCTCGCCTTTATCGTCGGTCGTATAGTTTTGCGTGTAAACATTCCCGCCCAGTGATTTAATATACAGGAAAACCTGCTCGCCTTTGGCCGGCTTGCCCTTGAATAACAGCTGCGCCACCAGGTCCTCGCCATACCGCTTGCTGTAGGGGTTATCCTTTAACACAATCTCGCTGGCCTCGTTCAATACCTTATCATATTCATGGCCGTCATGATTCTCTACCGAAAACAGCGTTTTCATATACCGCGCGTATTTTTCTTTCACCCTAAACTGGTTCCCGGTTTTTACCTTGTCGGCCAGCTTATCGTAACCCAGGGTATTTAAAAAATCGGAATAAGCGTCGCGCGAGGAATTGCTGTGATCAACCCCGGTAGTTACGGAAATAAGGTTCTGGCCTGCATTTTCCAGGGGATAGTCAAGCAGCATAGCGTTTGAGTCGCGGGCAAGGCTGGTCAGGTCTATTTTTTTCTTGCCGGACAGCAACGAGAACGAGAGCACCTTGCCACTATGAAAGCCCACTTCGCTTTGCTTGGTAAACTGGTCGCCTTCCACCATATGCAGGATCAGCTTATCGCCTTTGTGCAAAAAAAAGCTTTCGGGCATTAAAAAGTAATCGTGCGTGGCGGATATGGCCATCACTGCGCCGAGGATCAATATAAGCAGGGGTATCTTTCTTTTTGTCATTGGTTGTTTTGTCATTGGTGCGAATGCTATTCGCCCGTACTTATCGGTCATTGTGGATGGCGGGTTATCTATTGCCGGCCGGCCATGAGCTATTTTCAGCCGCAAGTTATCAATTTGTTTAAAAGTAAACGAAAGGAATGGGTAATGTGTCTTTTTAATAGATTTTTTACAAAGGGATCATTTAAAGCAACTCCCAAAAGCTTTTTTTTCGGCCATGCGCGTTGGGCTCCCCTCTTGAGAGGGGCAGGGGTGTGTCATTCGTGTTAAGAATTTATCCCGATAGTTCATGGATGTCCGAATCCATTTCCCACGCGGAGAAACACACCCCTCCACTCCTCTCAAGAGGGGAATCGCACGGGCCGCCGCTTTTTAGAAAGCCGCCGCAAACTATAGTCGCTACGAGCGCCTGGAATCGGGACTGCGCGTTGGATTCCCCTCTTGAGAGGGGCAGGGGTGTGTCATTCGTGTTAAGAATTTATCCAGCTAGCTCAAGGATGTCCGAATCTGTTCACTTGCGCTGAGAAACACACCCCTCCACTCCTCTCAAAAGGGGAATCGCACAAGCCGCCGCTTTTTGAAAAACCTCACCAAACTATTCACTAATAAACTAATCCCGCACATGAGGGAGTGAACTAATGAACCAAATATGTAGTTTTGTCTGATGATTTTCGACCGAAAAAACCTCAGCAACAACCAGCTTATCGATTTTTATTCGCGACTGCTTTGGCCGCGGATGATCGAGGAGAAAATGCTTATCCTGCTGCGGCAGGGGCGCATTGGCAAGTGGTTTTCGGGCATCGGGCAGGAGGCTATCGCCATCGGCAGCACCCTGGCCATGAACAATGATGAATATATCCTGCCCATGCACCGCAATTTGGGCGTTTTTACCGCACGGGACATCCCGCTGTCAAAATTGATGGCGCAGTGGCAGGGCAAAGCATCCGGCTTTACCAAAGGCCGCGACCGTTCCTTTCATTTCGGCACGCAGGAATATAAAATTATCGGGATGATCTCGCACCTGGGCCCGCAAATGGCTTTGGCAGACGGTATCGCACTGGCGGATGTACTAAGCAACCGCAATAAAGCAACGCTGGTATTTACCGGCGAGGGCGCTACGAGCGAGGGCGATTTCCACGAGGCGCTTAACGTGGCCGCCGTGTGGAATTTGCCGGTGATATTTTTGATAGAGAATAACGGCTACGGGCTGTCTACCCCGGTAAATGAGCAATACAAAGCCCGGCAGCTGGCCGATAAAGCCATCGGGTATGGCATGGAGGGCCGGCGGATAGACGGCAATAATGTGCTGGAAGTTTACCATACCATTCATGAGTTTGCGACCAGCATGCGCCAAAAACCAAGACCGGTATTGGTGGAGTGCATGACTTTCCGCATGCGGGGTCACGAAGAAGCATCGGGCACCAAATATGTACCGCAATATTTGTTCGATTTTTGGAAGGAGAAAGACCCGCTTACCAACTTTGAGCAATATTTGCTTGACGAAAAAGTACTGCGCCCCGAGTGGCTGCCGCAGATGCGCAAGGAGTTTTCGGCGCTGATCGAATCGGAGATAGAAAAAGTTTTCAGCGAGCCCGATATCATCCCCAATGTTGAAACGGAGGTTGCCGACATGTACAAACCCCACAAACCCCCGATAGCTATCGGGGCCAACCTTTCAACCCTCCGCTACATCGATGCCATCAGCGACGGCCTGCGCCAAAGCATGCGCAAGTTTGAAAACCTGGTGATCATGGGCCAGGACATTGCCGAATACGGCGGCGCCTTTAAAATTACGCGGGGTTTTGTGGAAGAATTTGGCAAGGCGCGCGTGAGGAATACCCCCATTTGCGAGTCGGCCATTGTGGGTGCGGCGATGGGTTTGGCGCTGAACGGCTACAAGGCGGTGATGGAAATGCAGTTTGCCGATTTTGTGAGCAGCGGCTTTAACCAGGTGGTGAACAACCTGGCCAAAACCTATTACCGCTGGGAGCAGCCGGTTGATGTGGTGCTGCGCATGCCTACGGGCGCGGGCACGGGGGCGGGGCCATTCCACTCGCAAAGCAACGAGGCCTGGTTTACCAAAACGCCGGGGCTAAAAGTGGTTTACCCGGCCTTCCCCGATGATGCCAAGGGTCTGCTGATGTCCGCTATTGACGACCCCAACCCCGTAATGTATTTTGAGCATAAATACCTGTACCGCAGCAACAGCGGCGACGTGCCGGAAGGCGATTATTATGTGGAGATCGGCAAGGCGCGGGTGGTGCAGGAGGGTTATCTGGCCAGTATTATCACCTATGGCCTGGGTGTGCACTGGGCACTGGCCTATGCCGCCAAACATCCCGACCTGTCTGTCGAGATCATCGACCTCCGCAGCCTGCAGCCCTGGGACAAAGAAGCTGTTGAGCAAAGCGCCAAAAAAACCGGCCGTGTGCTGGTACTGCACGAGGATACGCTGTGCTGTGGTTTCGGCGCGGAGATTGCCGCCCACCTGTCCGAACATTGCTTCAGCAGCCTGGATGCCCCGGTGATGCGCTGCGCCAGCCTGGATACCGCTATACCGATGAACAAAGCGCTGGAGGACCAGTTTTTGGCGAAGTCGCGGGTGGAAGATGCGATGCGGAAATTGTTGAGCTATTAGTTCCTCAGATGACTGGCGCATGTTTGCCAGTCGCGCGGCGAATTAAAAATATTTCCCCATATTTAAGCCATGGAAATCCCTTATCATGGCAGGGCCATTATAAACGAATACTTCGATGGTGTTGAGATCGCTATTCCGGTAAAGCGAAATTGGCTTCTCGTCGCCTTTTTACCTATTTGGCTCGGTGGCTGGTCGTTCGGATTTTTTTTCGCCGTTACAATGTTGTTTAGCAGTGCGGCTGGCGGCGCCGACCTGTTTGTATTTTTCTGGCTATGCATCTGGACAGCCGGTGGCTTTTTTGCCGCTGCCACCTGGTGGTGGAATGTGGCCGGAAAAGAGATCATCACCGTATCACAGGGCGTGCTCACCATTGTTAAAAAGGGATCTATCGCCAAAACCAAAAGTTACGACTTGAATGAAGCCCAAAACTTTCGCGCGGAGGAAGATTTTTCAGACGACTTTGCCTTCGGCGGCCGAAGACGGCGGGGCCTGACATTGCCCTGGAATGTGCCCTCTGAAGGCACCATCCGTTTTGATTACGGCATGGAAACCGTTCGCTTTGGCGATAAGCTGCACAAGCCCGAAGGGGAATATATTTTGCAGCGGCTGCGCAGCAAACGGCTGATTAAATGAAATATTTCCCCATATTTAACCATGGAAACACCTTATCACGGCAGGGCCGTTATCAGCCAGCCATCTAACGATGTAGTCATTACTATTCCGGCCAAAAAAAACTGGGCGCTGCTTGTTTTTGTTGCCATTTGGTTTTTTGGCTGCGGGGCCGTGGCATTTACCTTTCCGGGCGGCTTTTTTAACCATGCCGGCAAGGACAGTCCTGATCTTTTTATGACTTTATGGACCATCGGGGTGGCCTGGGCCTGCGGTGTTGTGGGATTGTTCTGCTGGTGGAGCTTCGCCGGCAGCGAGGTGGTCACCTTTGCGCCGGGCGTACTCACCATACAAAAAAAAGGATCCATCAGCAAAACCAAAACATACGACCTTAGCCAGGCCCGCAATTTCCGCGCCGCTGAGGACCCTACGCCTGAATTTGGCTTCCGCCTGGGCCGGCAACAGTCGTCAATGCCGAGGCCCTGGAATGTTGCCGACAAAGGCACCATCAGATTTGACTACGGCCTTGCGACCGTAAAATTCGGAGATCGCCTGTACCAGGAAGAAGGCGATTATATTTTGGAGCAACTGCGCGAAAAGGGGGTGATCAAATGAAAATTAACCTGGCATTATTTTTTTAATGCTGTATCATTCAATGCTTTTATCACGTCATTTTAGTTGGGATGCCTTTAACCAAACAGACCCCTGGCTCCCTATCCGGCATGAAAACAACCCTTATCTTCATTTTTTGCTGCCTTATTGCCCTGGCACAAAAAGCGCCGGCGCAGACCGCCGGCCACGACTCAACAGCAAAGGCCGACACCGCCAAACCACTTCCGCGCAACGAGCGGCTGCGCGAAATTACCGCCCGCCGCAACGCTATGCTATTACCGGCCCCGCCATACAGCGGCGCCCCGGCAAAGGCCGCCCGACGCGACGCCCGCATGTTCAGGCTGCCAAAAGATATGCTGTTAAAGCTGCGCGCCGGCAATATCCCCGCAACATCCAATTACTTTAATCCCACTGCAACAACGGCCTCAAACCCGGCCCTGCTTACCGACTCGGGCTATGTAAAAACGTACCGCTATTATGCTTTCAACGCAGCGCAGCGCCAAATCATACACCCGGCGGGTACCCGTTTGCTCATCGGCGGCGCAGCTGTAGTTTTTGCGGCATTAACGCTGGCCCTGATCATTGTATTTAGCCATTCAAAAGGGTGAGTGTTTGGTGGGTTGTCTGAACCATGATTTATAGGATTAAATGATTGCCTTGATTTTGATTGGTTTGGATAAATGCCCCGGTATTACAATATTTTTGTAAATTTGAGTAAAAGCAAACACAATGGTAATTGAGCGCACAAAGGACGAAGTAATCATCCGCCTGCCGGCTTACGTAGACACGGAGGGATTGCAGCGTTTGATCAATCTTTTATATTACAAGGAAGCTACTGCCAAATCTGAAGCTACCCAGGCCGATGTTGATGAATTGGCTAAGGAAGTAAAAAAAGGCTGGTGGGCTAAAAACGGCGGTAAATACATCAAGTGAAAGTTGTTGTTGATACCAATATCATATTTAGTGGCCTTTTAAACACTAATAGTACCATCGGCGAATTACTGATTAACTCCAAAAGTAATTTTGAATTTTATAGTTGCAGTTACATGCGCTTTGAAATTCAAAACCATCGGGAAAAACTTAAAAAAATCTCAAAGCTTTCTGAACAGCACTTAGTCGACGCGCGATTTCATCTTTTTTCACGGTTGAAATTTATTGATGAAGATCTTATACCTCAAACCATTTGGAAAAAGGCACTAAAGTTCACTGAAGATATAGACATAGACGATACCGATTTTGTGGCTTTAACACTTTATCTCAAAGGCACACTGTGGACAGGGGATAAAACCCTTTACAGCGGGCTGAAAAAGAAGCAATTCAAAAGGATTTTTAATACCAGCGACCTGAAGAACTTCAATCTTTAATATTTAACAAACTCGGAACTTAACATCCTTCCTGTAACCGGCCCCCCGGGGCGATGGATGAAATCCGGGCTGATTTTTGTATTTAATTGTATATTACTTTTGCCTTATGGCCGATGTACACTCCACCGAGACGCGCAGCTATAACATGTCACGTATACGCAGCAAGGATACCAGGCCTGAAATGCTGGTGCGCCGGTTTCTGCATAAAAACGGGTTTAGGTACCGGCTGCATGTAAAGGATTTGCCGGGCAAGCCGGATATTGTATTGCCCAAATACAAAACCATAATTTTTATACACGGCTGTTTTTGGCATGGGCATGAGGGGTGCAAATATTTTGTTGTTCCGAAAACCCGGACTGAATGGTGGGTGAATAAGATTGGGACGAATATTGCCAATGACGTGCTTGCTGAAAGTCGCTTGACTGCTCTCGGATGGAAGATAATTAAGCTATGGGAATGTGAAATTAAACCTTCATTTAAGGAGGAAACCCTGAAAAATATTGTTGTTGAAATAAAAAAGTGTTGAAATGGGTATAATTTCAGTACTTTAGTTAGTTTTTTCTTACGTATTTTTAGGCGTGCAATTTATAGACCTATTTGCAGGCGCCGGCGGCCTTTCTGAAGGGTTCAAAAGGGCCGGGTTCAACCCTATTGCCCATGTTGAATCAAACACATCTGCTTGCTTTACTTTAAAGACAAGGGCAGCATACTATTATCTAAAATCACAAAATCAAATTGAGATATACCACAGATATCTAAAGGGTGAGATTACCCGGAAAGAGTTTTATAAAAGCATCCCCAAAGAAGTTTTAGACTCAGTCATAAATGAAAAAATTGGCCAAGAGACTAATGAAGCAATTTTTAATAAGATTGATTGCCTAAAGGGCGATCAGGAAGTTGATCTAGTAATTGGTGGGCCTCCCTGTCAGGCGTACTCGATAACCGGCCGTTCTGCCTTAAAACATAAGATAGATGACCCAAGGAAAAAACTATATAAAGAGTATGGTAAATATCTTTTGAAATATAAACCAAAACTTTTTGTGTTTGAAAACGTCCCGGGACTAAAAAGCTCAGATGAAGGCATACACTATCGCGAACTAAGAGAATACTTTACGTCAATCGGCTATCGAATTGATGACAGGCAATTGAACGCCTGGGATTTTGGCGTTATTCAAAATAGGGAGCGACTGATTATAATAGGTTGGAGAGAAGATATAACGTTTGAGTATCCTGAATTTAAACCCGTTATTAATAACTGGTCAAGCAGCGACCTGTTTAATGACCTACCCTCTTTAGGGCCGAACGAGGGGGCGCGTTGGTGCAATTATCAGACTGATAAATCTGAGTATTTGGATAATCACAATATCAGAAATGGAATTGAGTTCACGACCCTGCATGTAACCCGGCCGCATAATGCAAAGGATTTAAATATCTACAGCATGGCTATTGATCAAATGGCGGAGGGCAAAAGAATAAAGAACAATGAAATTGATGAGGAGTACCGGACACAAAAAAACACGACAGATTTTTTGGACAGGTTCAAAGTTATTGGCAATGTACCGCACACCATGATAGCCCATATCGCGAACGATGGACATCATTTTATACACCCCGATAAATCTCAAACACGCTCAATATCCGTTCGCGAAGCCGCAAGAATCCAATCCTTTCCAGATGACTTTTATTTTGAAGGAATGATTGAAAGTAAAAACAGAACTGCCGCATTTAGGCAAATAGGCAATGCTGTGCCACCTTTAATGGCGCAGATAATAGCCGACAAACTTCTATATTTATTAAATGAGTGAACTATTAAGTTTCCAGCCAAAGGCACGTTTATTACTTCAGTTGGGTGATCAGCTAATTAGAAGCGAAAGTATTGCTCTTTTAGAAATCATCAAAAATTCTTATGATGCCTATGCCTCCCAGGTAGCTGTTTCGATGAAAAATTTAGAAAACCCTGACATTGGAGAAATAATAATTGAAGATGACGGAATAGGCATGGATGCAACCATCATTTCCACTGTTTGGATGCAACCTGGAAGCGATCATAAATTGAAGATAATCAAAGCTCTCAAAGATAACCCCAAAGCGACAAGAATACCTATCGGGGAAAAAGGAATAGGCCGCTTCGGTGTTCACAAACTTGGCTTTGAAATCGAGATGGTCACAAAAATGGCTGACAAAAAGGAAGTCTTATTAAAAATAAATTGGAAAGATTTTGAAAAAGACGATCTTTTGAAAAACATTAAAGTGCGGATGACCGAAAGGAACACTCCTCAGCATTTTATAAATGGAAAGACAGGTACCATAATTAGCATAAAAAAACTAAAAAATAAATGGTCCAGAGGCACAATCAGGGAGCTTTATCGGGCAGTAACTTCGCTAAGTTCACCATTTGAAGCCCTGGATTCATTTAAAGTGTTTTTCAAAATTGATAAGCAGGACTGGGTTTCAGGACTGCTTTCCTTTGATGACATTCAAGATTATGCTCTTTATTATGCGGAAGCTATAATTGAAAACAATGTAATAAGTAAATTGGAATATGAATTCAGACCATGGGATACAATGACCAAGCTTGAGAAAAGAAAAGAGGTTCTAGAAAATGTTAGAATGGTCGAACAAATTAGGGATGAAGAATCTGGCAAGAAACAACAAGTAGATGTTGATTTGTCAAAATATAAAATTGGAAAGGTAAAATTCAAACTATTAATCTTTGATAGGGAAAGCAATATTTTATCTCTAGGGGTATCAGATAAAAAAGGTTTCAGAGACTATTTGAATATAAATGGCGGAATACGTGTATTTAGAAGCGGAATACGTGTTTACGACTATGGGGAGCCTGGAAATGACTGGCTGAATCTTGACATTATGCGGGTTAATCAACCGGGTAAAACGATCAGTAATAATATTATAATTGGGGCAGTAGATATTGATCGAGCTACAAGTTTTGACCTCGAAGAAAAAACCAATCGAGAAGGCTTTGTTGAGAATGAGGCCTATTTTAAATTTTTATCTTCTATTCGTTTTACATTAGATAAGATTTTAACGCAGCGTAACCTTGATAAAGAAAAAGTAAGAAAATTTTATACACCAACTGCTGTTAATCAACCAGTCATAGGTAATCTTCGCATTTTACAGGACAAGATATCGAGCAAAATACCGAAAGGAGAGTTACAAGATGAATTATTGAAATCGATAAATGATATTGAGGAAGATTACAAAACCATTAGTGAGATTTATACAAGAAGTTCAAGCGCCGGATTAAGTTTAGGAATAGTTATTCACGAAATAATTCACATGATGAATGAGTTAGTCACCGCCATAGAAGAAAAGCCTTCTTATGATCATATTAATTCATTAATAAAAACATTGTACAAAACAGTCAACGATTACGCCGGTGTCATTAAACAAAGTGCTAAATCAAGAGAAGATCTAATTGAAATTGTAGATCAATCATTATCAAATATTCAGTTCAGAATAAAGGCACATAAAGTTGAAGTAATTAAGAAATACAAAGAGCGTGTTAATATAAATACCACTATCAAATGTTCTCATAATTTGGTTACAAGTACGCTTATAAATCTTATTGATAATTCGATATGGTGGCAGAACTATGCAAATACTAAAAATAAAAAAATATTTATAGATATTCTTGAAGATATAGATGGCTATTTAAGTTTAATTATTTGTGACAATGGCCCGGGTTTTAGCATTCCACCGGAAGAAGCAATTAAACCATTTATATCGGATAAACCCGGTGGTATGGGCCTCGGGCTGCATTTAGCTCATGAGGTGATGAACAGCCAAAAGGGAAAGTTAATTTTTCCAGAATTTAATGAGCACGATATTCCTGCTGATTTTAAAAATGGAGCAAAGTTATTATTAGCCTTTAAGAAATAATATGGACGATTTTCAACTTCCGTCAGATGGCTCTATTTTAATTATTGATGATAAAATTGAAGAGGCCCTACCCCTTATTCAACTGCTTTCTAAAAAAGGATTCGCTACTACTTATTTTACTGGCAGAGATACTTCGTTACCGGTAATCCCAATTCAAAAGGTAAGATTTGCATTTGTAGATATTCAACTATTTGGCCCGAGTGACGCACACTCTTATGCGCAGAACATTTTACGAATCCTTGAAAAAACGATTCCGGATAACAACGGCCCCTACGTTTTAATTATTTGGAGTACAACTGAAATTCTAAACTCTGATGAACTTGAAAAGCAAGTGAGATCAAAAACATTTTCAAGAAATCCGGTTGAGGTAATAAGATTAAAGAAGTCCTCTTACTTTGAAACGGTAAGTGATAACACTGTTAAAGAGAATTTAAGTGAAGAAATAGAAATCGCCTTGAAAACCAGACTTAGTGTTGATGACATTAATGCTATTAAAAATGTTGTCGACCAAAAACTTTTTGTACCGGTTGTTAAAAGAGCTAAACACAATGCTGTTGATTTAATATATGAAGAGTTAAAAAGCAATCTGAGTTCATTAGCTGCATTTAGTTTATTTACAATTTGGGAAAGAATGATCCATCGTGCGTCTGGTGAAACGGTTAAAAGTTATGCTGATTTGCATAAAATGAATGAGTATTGGCAAGATAATTTAGAATACAGTATTTATCGAATGGCTCATGCACAATTAGGGAAAACCGTTGAGACAGTCAGCGAACACGAATTAATTAAAAACGCCCTAAAAACATTAAATAATACTTTTTTAGATATTGTTGAAAATGAAATTTCAAATGAGCTTAAATTGCCAGATATAATTCAAATAAATCGTGAGAAAATTTCTTTCGTAAAAAAAGTAGACGCCAACGAATTTAAAATAAAATGGACAGCTGGATCCGGGAATTACCAACTTTATATTAATAATGTACTTGTTCCAGCCGGCTTCAAAGGTACTGGTGATATAAAAAAACTTGCAAGCAAAGGGCGGACAGATATCGAAAAAGAACAAGTTAAATCTCTTATAGAGGAGTACTTATCTATTAAGCCAGAGATAAATAATCGCCTGTTAATTGATTTTAATACTGGAAAATCTATTCAACCAGGCAATGTTTATGTAAAAACAAGTTTGAAGTCAGACAATAAAAAACGAATTTTAAAAAGTTATTTTAAACCAAACTCAATTGTTATTAACTCGGAGGGGGATTGTATATTAGATGATGCAGAACTAAATAAATTTATAATTATTGAACTTGAAGTAACTCCCATATGTGATTATGTGCAGGAAAAGTGGTTGAAGTCTCGATTATTACCAGGTCTTTTAGTTCCCGAAAAATATTCTGAATTCATCAAAGATTCAGAGGCTGCTTACAATCAAATACCTTTAATAAAAATTCGACAAGATTGTTATAAGCCTGTATTTGATTTTAGGCTAATGAAATCGATTGACATTGAGACTAATGAAAAAAAATTGAAAAAACCAATATTTCGAATAAGAAATGAACCATTTGTAGATATACTTTCAAGGTTGGCTAGCCATATTAGCAGAATAGGAATTTCATACATCGAATAAAATGCCCAAAAACAACTGGTCAAGAGAAGAATTAATACTTGCCTTCAATCTTTATTGCAAAGTCACTTTTACAAAAATTAATGCAAGCAATAAACAGATTAAGGCGTTTGCGTTATTAATTGGTAGAAGTAACGCAGCAGTCGCATTAAAACTGGCGAATTTTGCACGGCTTGATCCTGCGTTGCAAAAGCGTGGAGTGAGTGGGATGGGGCACGGAAGTAAAGGTGAAGAAGTAATTTGGGAAGAATTTAATAATAATTGGGATAAACTAGCTTATGAAAGTGAGTTTCTATTGGCTCAACACAAGCACGTACCGGTAGAGGACATCAGCGATATTGACGAAATCAAAATTACCAAGGAAGGCATTGATCGGGAAGCACTTGTAAAAATCCGTGTAAATCAAGGGTTTTTTAGATCAACGGTTTTATGTTCATATGAAAATAAATGTTGCATCACAGGCATTTCAATTCCTCAATTATTAGTGGCCAGTCATATTATTCCATGGTCAGTTGATACGGTAAATCGGGTAAACCCTCATAACGGATTATGTTTAAACGCTCTTCATGACAAAGCATTCGACAAGGGTTTAATCACTATTACTCCTGATTATAAACTTAAAGTATCTCCATTATTGCTGGAAAGCAAAAAAACCGAAACGCTTGGTTTTATTTTAAACGTTCATAACAAAGATATTATCAAGCCAACAAGGTTTGTACCGGTGCGGGAATTTCTCGAGTATCACAACGAAAAGGTTTTTAAAAAGTCCTAAAGGTGACTTATAGTCGATTGACAAGCCTTATCCTTCTACCTATCTTGGCACATGCCAAACATCCAATTCAATTACCGCTATCGTTGCAGCGGCAACTATAAAAAATTTATTTCGGTTGTATTTGCCAACCCGGATGGTGTTGCATTGCCGGAATTGGAAAAGCTCATCCAATCCAAACTGATTTACGGCGAATATTTTTACGCCGCGCAATGGCAGCTGCCCGAAGTATTTACGGATATAATAGATTTTAGGATAGACCCCACCTGGCCTTCGTTTGAAAGTGTGGCGTATACGGATGAGGCGTCGGATACGGGGATTTCGCTGGCAGAGTTTATGGGGATTATTGGAAAAAGCGGATAAGGTGATTTGTTTGAGCAGGGTCTCTCGAAGATTTAGTTTTACCCACAAAATTCGACAGAGCATTATTGCGGGCGTCGCAGTCACGAACTATATAAGTGGCAATGCATGAGGTTGATAATAAGCGCGTTGTCATCCTGAGGCATTCGAAGGAGTGCGGTGGGTTCGCCGGCCGCTATACTCGTTAGGCGCCGGAAATCCCTCGAAATAGGCTGGCCTTTGCGCGCCGCACTTCGAGTGCCTCAGTGTGACATCCGCGCGCGATTACGTATTGGCAGCAGATTCCCCCTTTTTGGGCTATTTTGTGGGTAAACCTTAACTCGAAGAGGACCCTGCGTCGGGTATCATGGGGCCAGGAGCGCAGGGTCCCGTTCCGGAGACCCTGCGAAAACGATAATGCATGAGGTTGATAATAAGCGCGTTGTCATCCTGAGGCACTCGAAGGAGTGCGGTGGGTTCGCCGGCCGCTATACTCGTTAGGCGCCGGAAATCCCTCGAAATAGGCTGGCCTTTGCGCGCCGCACTTCGAGTGCCTCAGTGTGACATCCGCGCGCGATTACGTATTGGCAGCAGATTCCCCCTTTTTGGGCTATTTTGTGGGTAAACCTTAACTCGAAGAGGAGCCTGCGTCGGGTATCATCGGGCCAGGAGCGCAGGGTCCCGTTCCGGAGACCCTGCGAAAACGGATAAGAGGAGTTAGACCACTGGCGACAGGTAACAGCTAAACAGATTGCAGTATTTCTAAAAAATGATTGATACCGACACCGGTAAGGGAAGGAAAAGGAACATTTTTTAACACATCAAAGTGCCGGTCTTCTGTGACAACATAATCGGCCTGTCCTGCAATGGCACAATCACAGTATTTATTATCATCCGAATCTTTTGTGATCAATTGCCATTGGTAATAAGTGTGTAGGTAATGTACGTTTGGCAGTTCATCCAACAAACTGCCGAATGCACGGGCGGTGGCAATACTGTATTTTCGTTGTATTATTTCTTCATACTCTAATAAAATATCGTTGGAAACCACCAGTTGAAATTTGCCTTTTACCAATGCTTGATAGATAATATGGTATGGCGAACCGGATGTTAGGCACATCACCAGAATATTACAGTCAAGAACAACAGTCATTAGTTACGCCGTTTTCCTGAAGTGTTCCTGTTTCCATTTCTCAAAAATAGCGGCAGTGTAGCCATTTTCCCGGAAAGCTTTATCCGCTTCAAATGTCACCTTAGCGGCAAGCCAGGCTGTAAGCAATGATTTTAGTTCCTGAAGTTCTTCTTCAGTCTGGTCATTCCTAAACAGTTTCAGGATTTCCAATTGTGCAGAATTGAGTGCAACCGGCATATAAAATCTCTCCTTTAGCACAAATATACGATGTATCGTCCTCAAATAAAATAACCTTTGGCCCTTTTTGCGCATCAAGGGGCATGGGCCCCAGGGCGCCGTTCCGGAGACCCGGCGAAAACGGAGTGCGCCATACCTTCAAATTATTTACAGATATAGTAGATTTTAGGATAGACCCCATCTGGCACGCGTTTGAAAGTGTGGCGTATACGGATGCGGCGGCGGATGCGGGTATTTCGCTGGCGGGGTTTACGGGTAAGGTATACAAACCGTGATCCGCGTTCCCTGGCCGGGGCTGGAGCTGATGCTTACCTCGCCGCCGATAATGCCGGCGCGTTTGTGGATGTTTTGCAGGCCCATGCCCTGGCGTGATGGCGCCACGTCGCCGGTCGGGGGAAAGCCTATGCCGTTATCCGCCACCCGGAGATTTAAAACACCTTCGGCATGTTGCAGGCTGATGTTGATGTGCGAGGCTGCCGCGTGTTTGATGATATTGTTAAAAATCTCCTGTGTAATGCGGAAAATAATGAGATCCTTGTCGGCATTGGCGCCAGGGGGCACATCATCGCCGGCGGTGTAAATAACCTCGTATTTGCCTGTACGCTCCATCCAGCTCACCAGCTGCCTTATTGCTTCTACCAGTCCCACGGCCACCAGCCTGTCGCCCTGCAGTAAATGCCCCAGCTGCCGCATTTCGCCGATAGCGTGCAGCGTAAGCTCGATGGATTCATTTATTTTCCGCTGCACTTTGGGGTTATCGGTCAGCGCGATGGAGTTAAGCGTAAGCGAGGTGAGGCTCAATAGCTGGCCCACATTGTCGTGCAGTTCCGTGCCGATGGTTTGCAGGGTTTGCTCCTGCACTTCGAGCTGGGTTTGGGTTAATATGGTTTGAAAATTGGCGACTTCGATTTGATGGAGCCTTCTGCGGCTATGATATAAAAGCGCAGTTACGATAATAACAGCTACTAACAAAACAAAAAAAATGCTTATCAGGATTACGCTATAGAATATTTCCGGTTTCGTATCGTGCATAATAATCCAATAATAATACAACAGTACAAAACAATATTGAGCGGCCTGGCAATCAGCCCGAACAATCCCATTGTTCCTTCATAATTGATCTTAAACAGGATTGAATAAAGTCCCAAAAATATAGACGCGCCACCGAAAAACGACATTACACCTACCGATATCCAAAAATCGCCTGTAAGGTAGACGGGCATATCTTCATCAAGTGAGAACAGTAAATACGTATAAACGATAAATAGTAAAAGGCCCTCAAGGTTTATGTTGAGGGCCGGCATAGCGTTTCTGTTCTGAACTTTCCCGATATGGTAAACAAAAAATGAGATGGAGAGGCTGGCAATAATATAAATAGGGATGGAGTATTTTACCCAAAACTTCGGTTTTTGGCTGTAACGGGTTGCTAAAAAATACAAACAAAAACCAGTATACTCTATCGGGTTAAACAGGTGATAAGCCCATCCAAAAGCTATTTTGTTTGGAATTGCCCATGTGGAAAACAGCTCGACCAGGAGCGTTGCCGACAGGACAAAAACCAAAAAACGCGCTTTGCCAACTCCACTTTTGTAAGCTTTGATTGCCAATAGCAATGCAAGGGCGATCAGGCTCAAATATATTGCGTTGTAAGTGCTTATTTGTACTACCACAATTTAATAGCCTTGAAAATTAGCAGGGTATCGGTCCAAATACTTTTCTGTTGTCACAAAATGATTCCCTAAATCAGTTGCCTTTTGACGACCCGGCCAGTTTCTTTGCCTGAGCCAGTAAGAAATAATGCTCATTAGTATCGTCTGAATCAAAATTTAACAAGCCCTTACCGCCAGGAGGATTGCCATATTCACCGCTCAGTGATTGATTGCCACCAGCGTTGTCGTCAGCTACTAACTTACCATCTAAACCAACAGGCGGGTATGTCGCGGGCGGATAATTTAAATCGAACCCGTTAATATCAACGCCTACCATTACCAAGGAAAAATGGGGCAGGGTACTGCAGTCAACTTTGCGGGCACAAAGATAAGACCGTAACCCTTCACAATTCGGCTGACTCAGAATCTTCAATATAATGGTTTTATCAAATGTAACCCCATATGCTATGTTATACAAATTATTAGCGAGGGCTTCAAAGTCATCTTTATCCTTCTCGTCTACCCCATGTAACATTTGTGAAAAAAGCTGGTTGGTGGCTTTTATCGCATTAGCCATCAGATAGATAGCCAGGTTGGCATCGATAGGCTTTCCAAAAGAATCCTTATCAATTTTCGATGTGTACTCACTTAAAGGCGTGTGTGCGCGCATCCCAAGTCTGCTACTTTGTTCGGGAAGGGTAATTGGTGACCCACAATCAGAGGTGGAAGAGGTTAAATCTAAACACCGGCCATATAACTGCCATTCATTTTCACCAACATCGGTCAATTCCTTTGCCATAGTTTTAAGGTTTAATAGTTAAGTAATAAAGTTAATTAGGCCTAACCTACAAAACATTCCGCACATTATCAAGTCTTTAATCATTTTCTAATGCCGTAAAAATACCCTGTAAAAAAGGACGCATTTACGGTAAGCCGCCATTGGCTTAGCGCCGAGCTTTGGATAAAACAATCAACCAAAAACCGGTAAAGCCGAAAACGGGGTAACAGAGTAGGCGCCAAAAAACATGAATACAGATTTAATTTTTCAAATTTTAGTAGGCGGCCTGCTCGGTGTGCTGGGGCAAGGCATCCGTGTTGTTTCCGGCCTGGCCAAACTAAATGCCAGTAACGCAATAAACACAGCCAGCAATCAGCCAACAAGCGCCTTTAACGCCCAGAGGTTGCTGGTGAGCCTTTTTATTGGCTTTATAGCAGGGGCCATTGCGTCGCTGATAAAAGGCGGGGCCTCTTCTGCGGATGACAAAACGTTTATTGTAACCATTATGGCTGCAGGTTACTCGGGCGCCGATTTTATCGAGGGGATTTTTCAGAAATATTTGCCTAAGTAACGAGGAACGATCCGGTGGGTTTTGTGGGTGAACTTAAACGTTTCGGCGACCTTGCGAAAAAGGGAAAAATCGGGGCCGCCTGCTGGCAGCCATTGTTTCAACCGGTTGAGGATACAAAAATTGCACTTCGCTGAGGCTCAGGCATAATCTGCCGGGCAAATCGCATTTAAAATCTGTCCGGATAGGCCCTGTGGCGGCGATTTTACGTTTCGCTAACTCAAGTGTTCACGAAATTCGTCAAAAATGGTACAATATGGAGCACTATCAAATTTTAATCCGCTAAAAATCAATGGTTTTCGCATGCCATTTATGGGGTGTATGTATGCAAAACGTGAACACTTTAACCCCGTACGTACGGGGTTTTAAAGCGAAAAAACGTACGGAAACGATCAAACATTTTACATGCCGCGGTGGCCCCAACAAACTTAAATGCCGCAAAATTGTTTAAATTAGCTACGTATGAAATACTGCTACTTTATACTGCCACTGCTACTCCTCCTAAACAGCTGCTCGCCCAAAGGGCCTTATGCCCTTACCAATAAAGTTTACAGCGATAAAACCAAAGGCTACGTAAAAACCATACAAACCCAACTGCCTGATTCCCTGGCCGACAGTACCGGCCGTCAAATCCCTTCGGACTGGGTAGGCACCGTTAATTTTGGTATCCGCAAGCCAAATTTTGTGATTATCCACTTTACCGCGCAGGATTCGATAGGGCAAACGCTGCATACCTTTACGGTAACGCAATCGCAGGTAAGCGCGCATTACGTCATCGCCAAAAGCGGCAAGGTATTCCATATGGTGAATGATTACCTGCGCGCCTACCAGGCCGGCGCGGGCAAGTGGGGCAGCGTTACGGATATGAACAGCTGCTCGGTAGGGATAGAGATAGATAATAACGGCAACGAACCCTTCACCGGTGCGCAGATCAACAGCCTGCTTGTACTGCTGGCCCAGCTGAAAAAGAATTACAGTATCCCGCAGGCAAATTTCATCGGCCACCAGGATTACGCCCCCAAACGCAAACCCGACCCCGGCCCCTTCTTTCCCTGGAAAACCCTGGCCGCCCATGGCTTCGGCTATTGGAGCGACGACATCCTGGAGCTGGCCCCCGCTGATTTTGACTATGTTACCGCCCTGAAACTGATCGGGTATGATACCTCGGACATTAACGCCGCCATTGTAGCCTTTAAACGCCACTTTGTTCAAACGGACATCAAGCCGAAGCTAACCCAGCTGGATTTGAATGTGCTGTATAATGTGCTGGGGAAGTATAATCCGTGATTTTATAGTAGCAGTGGCAGTGGCAGTGGCAGTGGCAGTAAAAAAGTGACTGCTACTGCTACTAAAGCCTGCTACTTACTTCTTCACCCAGCCATCTTTCAGCGTAACCGTCCGGTTAAATACCAGTTTATCCGGTGCAGAGTGTTTATCCAGCGTAAAATAGCCCTTACGGATAAACTGGTAGCCTTTGCCGGGAATGGCGTTGGCCAGGTCGTTTTCGATATAGGCGTTGGGTAATATTTGCAGGCTGTTGGGGTTGATATAGTCTTTAAAGTCGCCGTCCTCGTTGGAAGGGTCTTCGACGTGGAAAAGCCGGTCGTACAGGCGCACTTCGGCTGTTTTGGCGTGGGGAACGCTTACCCAGTGGATGGTGCCTTTCACCACCAACCCGCTTTTATCACTTCCTGAACGGCTTTCGGGCAGGTAGGTGCAATGTATCTCGGTCACGTTACCCGCCGCATCCTTTTCAAAGCCGGTGCAGGTAACAATATATGCACTTTTAAGCCTTACGGACAAACCGACACCCAGCCGGAAGAATTTCTTCGGCGGCTCTTCCATAAAGTCTTCCCGTTCTATCCACAATTCCCGGCTGAAAGGCATATCGCGGCCACCATCGCCGCCTTCTACCTCAGGGTTATTCTCGCCGAACATCGTTTCAGTTTGGCCTTCGGGATAATTAGTGATGACGAGCTTTATCGGGTCGAGCACGGCCATGCGGCGCCATGCAGTTTTGTTCAGGTCCTCGCGGATACAAAACTCCAGCAGGCTCACGTCTATCATGTTCTCCCGTTTGGCCACGCCGATGCGGTCGCAAAAGTCGCGGATGGAAGCAGGCGTATAACCACGGCGGCGCAAACCGCTGATGGTAGGCATGCGCGGGTCATCCCAGTCCTCAACGTATTTCTCGTTAACCAGTTGCAGCAGCTTGCGCTTGCTCATCACCGTATAGTTTAGGTTAAGCCGGGCAAACTCGTATTGTTTAGAAGGGAAAATTTCCAGCTTCTCGATAAACCAGTTGTATAATTCGCGATGAGGAATAAACTCCAGCGTACAGATGGAGTGGGTGATCTCTTCGATCGCATCCGATTGCCCGTGGGCAAAATCATACATGGGGTAAATGCACCACTTATCCCCGGTGCGGTGATGATGGGCATGCTTGATGCGGTACATCAGCGGATCGCGCATGTGCATATTGGGTGAGGCCAGGTCGCCTTTGGCGCGCAGCACTTTGGCGCCATCCGGGTATTTGCCGGCTTTCATGTCAGCAAACAGCTCGAGGTTTTCTTCCACGCTGCGGCTGCGGTAGGCGGTTGGCGTACCGGGCTCTGTTGGGGTGCCTTTTTGTTTTGCTATCTCTTCGGCGCTGCTATCGTCTACGTAAGCCAGGCCTTTTTTTATCAGTTCAACGGCGAATTCATACAGCTCATCAAAATAATCAGATGCATAAAGTTCATGGGCCCATTCAAAACCCAGCCATTTTACATCTTCTTTTATGCTGTCAACGTATTCAATATCTTCCTTAACGGGGTTGGTATCGTCAAAACGGAGATTGGTTTTGCCGCCATACTCCAGCGCCAGCCCAAAGTTTAAACAGATGGATTTGGCATGGCCAATATGCAGGTAACCATTAGGTTCAGGCGGGAAACGGGTTAGTACGCGGCCATCATATTTGCCGGCGGCAATATCCTCTTCAACAATCTCTTCTAAAAAATTTAACGACCGTTCTTCGCTCATAATACTATGGAAAACGGCAAAAATAGGAGATAAGTGTGAAAGTTGGTGAAGGTTGGTCACATTTATACCGCGGTGGGCGATTAATGTGCTTTTATTAAAAGAATGTATTAGGGGAAAGGGGGCTGCGGTAATAATAAAATTCAGGGAAAACCTCCGGGCATTGGTTATACCCCTCCCGGCCTCCCCTAAATTTAGGGGAGGAGACGTCGCGGCTAAATGCATTGGGTTTATTTTTTTACATTTCTCTCCCTATATTTAGGGAGAGATGTCGACACAGTCGACAGAGTGGGTAAAAGGGCAATCCCCGGGATGTACGGAAAACTCCGGGCATTGGTTATACTCCTCCCGGCCTCCCCTAAATTTAGGGGAGGAGACGTGGTGGCTAAATGCATTGGGTTTATTTTTTTACATTTCTCTCCCTATATTTAGGGAGAGATGTCGACACAGTCGACAGAGTGGGTAAAAGGGCAATCCCCGGGATGTACGGAAAACTCCGGGCATTGGTTATACCCCTCCCGGCCTCCCCTAAATTTAGGGGAGGAGACGTGGTGGCGAAAGTTGTTTTTTTTTACATTTCTCTCCCTATATTTAGGGAGAGATGTCGACACAGTCGACAGAGTGGGTAAAAGGGCATCGACCGGGATGTACGGAAGACCTCAGGCATTGGTTATACCCCTCCCGGCCTCCCCTAAATTTAGGGGAGGAGACGTGGCGGCGAAATGCATTGGTTTTATTTTTTTACATTTCTCTCCCTATATTTAGGGAGAGATGTCGACACAGTCGACAGAGTGGGTAAAAGGGCAATGCCCGGGATGTACGGAAAACTCCGGGCATTGGTTATACCCCCTCCCGGCCTCCCCTAAATTTAGGGGAGGAGACGTGGTGGCTAAATGCATTGGGTTTATTTTTTTACATTTCTCTCCCTATATTTAGGGAGAGATGTCGACACAGTCGACAGAGTGGGTAAAAGGGCAATCCCCGGGATGTACGGAAAACCCGGGCATTGGTTATACCCCCTCCCGGCCTCCCCTAAATTTAGGGGAGGAGACGTGGTGGCTAAATGCATTGGGTTTATTTTTTTACATTTCTCTCCCTATATTTAGGGAGAGATGTCGACACAGTCGACAGAGTGGGTAAAAGGGCAATCCCCGGGATGTACGGAAAACCCGGGCATTGGTTATACCCCCTCCCGGCCTCCCCTAAATTTAGGGGAGGAGACGTGGTGGCTAAATGCATTGGGTTTATTTTTTTACATTTCTCTCCCTATATTTAGGGAGAGATGTCGACACTGTCGACAGAGTGGGTAAAAGGGCAATGCCCGAATTTAAACCATATGAACAAAGTAACCGACTTTTGCCGCGAACTGCGCAACAACCCAACCCTGGCCGAAAAGCTGCTTTGGAAAGAACTCCGAAAACGAAATGCCGGCGGAGAAAAGTTTCTGAGGCAATACCCGATATTCGTCAACCAGGGGTATGGCGATAAGGCCTTTTATATCGCCGATTTTTACTGCGCGAAACACAAACTCGTGATTGAGGTTGGCGGGCCGATACACCTGCTGAAAAAGGAATATGACGATAACCGCGATCTGGTCATGGCCGAATGGGGCTTTTCAGTAATGCGCTTCAATAATGACGAGGTATTCAACAAAATTGATGCAGTTATTGAAAAAATAATGTATTGGTGCATCGCCTGAACCCTGGCGCCGCAACAAACAATCCCTTTATTCCTCCTAACACACCTGTAACCTTCTCCCCACAACTCCCATCTAATCATCAAATATCAAAACCTACAGATTAAGCAAAAGTTAAGCGGATATTAACATTAATCCCCGATTAACAAAAGCCAAAACCCAATGTGTAGCTTTGAAAATGATTAAGCTTTGAGATGAGGAAAAAGATACTGTTCATTACAGGCTCTATAAACCAAACCTCGCAAATGCACCAGATTTCCAGGCATTTGCAAGACTTTGACTGCTGGTTCAGCCAGATATTCGCCGACAACGCTGCTTTAAGAGCCGTTGTAAAACACACGCCGTTTGCCAACGGCACCGTGGTTGCTGAAGGTTTCAGGGAAAAATCAGAGCATTATTTGCAGCAGCTGGGAGCCCAGTTGGATTATCGTGGCGAGAAAAATCAATATGACCTGGTGGTGAATTGCAGCGATATGATCGTTGCCAAAAAATTCAGAGAAACTAAAACCGTTTGGGTGCAGGAAGGCATGATTGACAAACCCACTTTGTTAACGGGGCTTGTAAAAGCGTTTGGCCTGCCTGCTTACTTAACTGGTGATACTTCGTTAAATGGATCGACAAATGTTTGCGACATTTACTGTGCAGCTTCCGAGGGGTACAAAAATTATTTTGCCAATTATGGCACCGATCAGTCAAAATTAATCGCGACCGGTATTCCAAATTACGACAACCAGCGGCAATTTATGAATAACGACTTTCCCCTGCATAATTATGTAATGGTGGCGACATCGGATATGCGGGAGACCTATCGTTTTGAAAATCGCAGGGCATTTATAAGGCATGCCGCAAAAATTGCCGATGGCCGCCAGTTGTTGTTTAAATTGCATCCTAACGAAAAAGTAAGCCGGGCTGATGCCGAGATAAAAAAACACGCCCCGTCCGGTGCGCTGATATTTAGCAGCGGCAATACCAACCACATGATCGCTAATTGCAGCGAGTTGATCACACAATATTCAACGGTGGTTTATACTGGTATTGTGCTTGGGAAAAAGGTGCATTCCTATTTCGACCTTGAAAAGCTAAAGGCGCTGGCGCCAGTGCAAAATGGCGGCGCATCGGCAAAAAACATTGCACAAATTTGCCGGGCTTATATTAACTTTGACGGCAGAAAAGAGGATTTTCTGAAAGGGTTTACCTTCACGGCCGATTCTGAACCGCGTGAGCTGCAGTATGCCTGAAGCTGTAAAAGATGAATTTTCTATGGGCGATAACACGGTAATAGTCGTACAGGCAAGGATGTCGTCGAGCCGCTTACCCGGTAAGGTGATGATGCCCATTCTGGGGAAAAGCCTGCTATACCGAATGATTGAACGCCTGCAAATGATCCGGCATAAAGCAAAGATCGTTATTGCTACTTCCGAAGAACAAACCGATGATATTATTGAACAGGAAGCGAGACAAATAGGCGTGCCCTGCTTTCGCGGCAGCCTCAACAACCTGCTCGATCGCCACTACCAGGCAGCAAAAAAATATCATGCGAATACTGTTTTAAAAATCCCCTCGGACTGCCCGCTCATCGATCCCCAAGTTATCGACCAGGCGCTGGACTTCTACTTTGCGCATCCGGGCCAATTTGACTATGTAAGCAATTTGCATCCTGCAACTTTTCCCGACGGAAACGATGTAGAAATTATGACGATGGAGTGCCTTGAAAAAACCTGGAAAGAGGCTTCCCGCCAACTGGAACTGGAACACACTACGCCGTATATCTGGGAAAACCCTGATAAATTCAGCATCGCGAATGTGGTTTGGGATAGCGGTAAAGATTATTCGATGTCGCACCGATTTACCATCGATTACCAGGCCGACTACGATTTTATCAGCCGGGTATTTGAAGAATTGTATCCGCAAAAGCCCGAATTTTCATGCGAAGAGATATTGAACCTGTTGGAACAGAAGCCCGAAGTTTATGAGATAAATGCCCAATATGCAGGCGTAAACTGGTACAGAAACCATTTAGATGACTTGAAAACCGTTTCAGCCGAACAAACAAAAGTTACCTTTAATTAACAAAACATAAAAAATAAGCCCTTAAATTAGATTCCTTAATATTAAATAAATGCACAGTGTACAAATAACTGTAGATCAGCTGGAGGCAACGGCATTAAAAGTGAGGGAGCACATTATTCGGATGTCGACTGACGGCGGCTGCTTTGTCGGCGCCTCGCTTTCGGCAGCCGACCTGATCGTTTACCTGTATTCAGATTTTTTGAATGTTAACCCGCATAACCTGGAAGACCCCGACAGAGATTATCTGTTCCTGTCGAAAGGGCATGATGTGCCGGCCCTGTATGGCACTTTCGCCGAGTTAGGCCTGCTGGAAAAAGACCGTCTTAAAAACCACCTGTCTCTCGAAGATCATATTTACTGGCACCCTAATACCAAAATACCTGGCATTGAATTTCACTCCGGCTCATTGGGTCACCTGCCCTCCGTCGCCATTGGCGTGGCCATGGATATTAAAATCAGAGGCGGCAACAACAAAGTAGTTTGTATTATGGGCGACGGTGAATTAAATGAGGGCACCTGCTGGGAGGCCGTGCTGGTAGCCAATGCCTATAAACTGGACAACCTGATCTTCGTTATTGATCGCAACCATTTCCAGGCCAATATGCCGACAGAAGAATTGATCCCGCTTGAACCGTTGCATGACAAATTCACCGCATTCGGTGCTGCGGTAAAACGTATAGACGGGCACAGCTTTGAGGCTTTGAAAGAAGCTTTTTCGGCATATCCATTCCAGCCCGGCAAATTAAACGTGGTGATCGCCGATACTGTCCGGGGAAAGGGCCTGCCAAGCATCGAGCGCCGTGCCGACCGCTGGTTCTGCAATTTTAATGCAACCGAAGTGGAAGAGCTTTTGAGAGAATTGCACGGCGAACATTTAACCAATTTGACATCGGAAACATTAGTAGTGAGATAAGCGAATGACCTACGAAGAATTATTGACAGAAACTGCATTAGCCGACGAACGGTTCATCGTAATGACCGCGGAAAACCGTGCGCTGGTGCGGAATTTACCGGCGAAGCTGGGCAACAGGTTTATTGATACCGGTATTACTGAACAAACCATGATCGGCGCGGCAGCGGGTCTTGCCCTTCGCGGCCGTATTCCCGTGGTACATGCGCTTGCCTCGTTTTTAACCATGCGCGCCTTTGAGTTTGTCCGCACCGATGCAGGCATCCCTAATCTCCGTTTAAAGCTGAGCAGCTTTATTCCCGGCTTTCTTTCGGACGGTAACGGCCCAACGCACCAGGCGGTTGAGGATATTTCGTTAATGCGCGGTATCCCTAACATGACGGTTTTTGCACCGGCAGACGAAGACGACCTGGTAAAAATGCTGCCGCAGATATGGGCGCACCCAAATCCTTCATATGTACGCATCAACACCCGCAAAACCGATCATGTTCATGCGCCGTTCGAGCTCGGCAAAGCTGAGCTTGTTTCAAAAGGCGAAGACGTAACCATTTTAACCTATGGCCTTTTGTTTGAACAGGCCCTGGTTGCAGCCGACCTGCTTAAAAAAGAAGGTATGTCGGTTGGTTTGATCAACCTGCGCAGCCTGAAACCGGTTGACGAAAGGGCAATTATTGAAGCCACCCGCGAGAGCAAGCTAACGGTAACCCTGGAAGATCACTTTATTACCGGCGGCTTATACACCATCGTTGCGGAGGTATTGCTAAAACATTCGCTCACTGCTAAAGTGCTGCCCATCGCGCTAAACGAAAAATGGTTTAAACCTTCGCTATTACCTAATGTATTGCAGCACGAAGGATTTACCGGCAAGCAAATAGCCGAGAAAATTTTAGGCTATACTGTTTCCCATCGTCAACCCGAGATACTGACACCTCAATTTTCCGAATAACAAAAACTATATCGACATGCCAAATTCTGTAAAATTTAACGCCGATTATCCCGACATAACTAAATCAAACGAGCTGTACGAACGTGCATTAAAAGTTCAAAAACCGATCACCCAAACCTTAGCAAAAGGTCCCGGCCAGTTTACAAAGGGCGTGGCGCCAAAATATATTCAAAAAGGCAAAGGTTCCCATGTATGGGATGTTGACGGCAACGAATACATCGATTATAACGCGGCTATCGGCCCGATATCGCTTGGCTATTGCTATCCGGTAGTTGATGAGGCCATACAAAATCAGTTGAAAGATGGTATCACCTTTTCGCTGATGCATCCGCTGGAAGTAGAAGTGTCGGAATTGCTGCAGCAGATCATACCGAATGCCGAGGCTGTCAAAATTGCCAAAACCGGCGCGGATGTTTGTTCGGCGGCGATACGCGTGGCACGTGCTTTCACCAAACGCGACAAAATATTTTGCTGCGGCTACCACGGCTGGCACGATTGGTATATCGGCATCACCAGCCGTAATGCCGGCATCCCGGAAGCCATTCAAAACATGACCTATACTTTCGAGTATAACGACATTGAATCGATCAAAGCATCATTGGACGACACTGTTGCTGCCCTGATCCTGGAACCCTTCATTTTTGAAGCCCCGAAACCGGGCTTTTTGAGTGAATTGGCCGAAGTATGCAAAGCGAACGGCACCCTGTTGGTATTTGATGAAATGTGGACCGGTTTCCGCATCGCCATCGGCGGCGCACAGGAATATTTCGGCGTAAAACCCGATCTGGCGGTTTACTCCAAGGCCTGTGCCAACGGTATGCCTATCGCATTCCTGACAGGTCGCGCGGACGTAATGGAATTGTTAAACTCGGCCGTATTTAGCTATACCACTTTTGGCGGCGAGGCTTTGTCGCTGGCGGCTACCATCGCTACCATCAACGAGCTGCGCGACAAAAACGTGCCGAAATACCTGGATGAAAAAGGCGCCTTATTGAAAGATGGCTACAACCAGCTCGCCATTGAAATGGGCATGGATATTTATACCCGCTGTATTGGCTACAACTGCCGCTCAATGGTGACGTTTACCCCTGAAGCCGGTAACGGCCTTGAAGTAAAGGCCCTGATGCAGCAGGAGATGATCAAACGCGGCATCCTTTGGGCCGGCTTCCACAACATGTGCTACAGCCATAGCGACGAGGATATCACTTATACGCTTTCCGCTTATCGCGATGTAATGCCGATTATGAAAGAAGCTATCCAGAGTGGCAACGTTAAGCAATATTTAAAAGGTGAGGTGCTGGAAGCGGTTTTCAGGAAGGTAAATAACTATAATATAAAACCAAAAACAGTTTGATGATTTGCGGATGTGCAGATATGCGGATGTGCAAATGATGAAAAGATTTGCAAACCCACTAATGACCAATGACTAACCTATTTTCATTACAGAATAAAACTGCGGTTGTGACCGGTGCGTTGGGCTTGCTGGGCAAAAAGCATTGCGAAGCGCTGGCGGAGGCCGGGGCTAATGTGGTAGTGGCTGATATGAATGAAGCGGCCTGCATTGCGTTTGCTGAAGAACTTGGCGAACAGCATGGCGGGCTGAAAGTGGATGTAACCAGTGAATCTTCCTTAAAAACTGCCCGCGACCAGATACTAACCCGCTACGGTTCCATTGACGTATTGGTAAACAATGCCGCCATCAATGACATGTTCGAAAATCCAGGCATGGCTAAGGAGCTATCCGCCTTTGAGAATTATCCGCTGGATGCCTTTAAAAAATCGCTTGATGTGAATGTTACAGGGGTTTTTCTTGCATCGCAGATTTTCGGCGCTGTAATGGCCGAACAGCACAGCGGCAGTATCATCAATATCGCCTCTACCTACGGAATCGTTGGGCCGGATCAATCTATCTACCGTAACGAATGCGGCGAACAAACTTTTTATAAATCACCGGTTTACCCGGTAACCAAAGGTGCCGTGGTAAATTTCACCCGGTTTTTGGCGGCCTACTGGGGCAATAAGGGCGTACGTGTAAATACCCTGTCGCCTGGCGGTGTTGAGAATGCGCAAAATGAATTTTTTATACAAAACTATTCTGCCAAAACACTTTTGGGGCGCATGGCGCAGCCAACGGATTACCAGGGCGCACTGGTGTTCCTGGCTAGCGAGGCCTCAGCCTACATGACAGGCGCAAACCTGGTGGTTGACGGCGGTTGGACGGCAATATAAATTTTGAAACCCAAATAAACACTAAAGATATGTTAGAAGCAAAACTTTCACGAATCAAACTACTCCTCACAGATTGTGACGGCGTATTAACTGACGGCGGCGTTTATTACGGCGAAGCCGGTGAAGAATTAAAGAAATTCGACATCCGTGATGGAATGGGTGTGGAACGCCTGCGCAATTTAGCTGGCGTACAAACAGGCATCGTCACCGGTGAGCTTTCGCCTTCGGTGATCAAACGCGCCGAAAAACTAAAGATCACGGAACTGCACCTGGGTGTAAAAGATAAACCTGCGATTTTAAAAGAGATCATGAACCGCCTGGATCTGAAGGCTGAAGAAATTGCCTTTATCGGCGACGACGTGAACGACCTTGAAGTGATGAAATCAGTCGGTGTTTCGGTATGCCCGGGCAACGCGATTTCTTTTGTTAAAGATATCGCCGACATTATCACGGAATGCACTGGCGGGAATGGTTGTTTTAGGGAAGTGGCTGAAAAAATTATATTTGCGCATAAGGGCGGAAAGGTTTCCGGCAGGGCTCCCGAGGTGATCACCCTTAACAGTGGCGCTAAGATCGGCCCGGGCGAGCATTGCTATATTATCGCCGAGATCGGCATTAACCACAATGGCTCGCTCGACATTGCCAAACAGCTGATCGATGAGGCGGTAACCGCAAAGGCAAGCGCCGTAAAATTCCAGAAACGGACCCCTGAAATATGCGTCCCTAAAGACCAATGGGAAGTGATGCGCGATACGCCCTGGGGCCGTATGTCATACATCGACTATAAACGTAAAACCGAATTTGGCATCGTGGAATATGCTACCATAGACCAATATTGCAAAAAAGTGGGCATCGATTGGTTCGTGTCGACCTGGGACGTAGAAGCAGTCGATTTTATGGAGCAGTTTGATACGCCGTTATATAAACTCGCATCGGCATCGCTGACTGACACCCAATTAATTAAAAAGATATTGCTCACCGGGAAGCCTTTGATGTTATCCACCGGCATGTCGACGGTAAAAGAAATTGAAGATGCGGTTAACCTGGTATGGTCATTTGATAGAAACTACCCCTTGTTTATCGCACATTCCACGTCGGCCTATCCATGCAAACCGGAAGAATTGAATTTGAGAATGATCAAAACGCTGGGCGAAAGTTACCCGGGCGTACCCATCGGCTATTCCGGTCACGAAACAGGCCTTGCAACCACTGTTGCAGCGGTAGCTATGGGCGCCACCTTTGTTGAACGCCACTTTACGCTCGACCGCGCTATGTGGGGGTCGGACCATGCCGCATCGGTTGAGCCGGGAGGCTTCCAGCGCATGGTGCGAGACATCCGCGATGTGGAAATTGCAGCGGGAGATGGTGTGAAGAAGGTTTATGAATCGGAGATCGGGCCAATGAAACGACTACGCGTTAATATCAGTGAGGAATATAAAACGAAGGCTTAATGCCTAATCGGCTACCACGTCAGCAAATATGCTGGCGCTGTAGCTGCGTTTACAAAATAGTATAAACCCCGCCTATTTTTGTAAACAATGTAAAAAATAGCATTTGTGATCAGCGGGATAAAAGAAAAAGCCTAATTTTCAGGCTTAGAGTTTAAATGAACTATGACGCTCATCCAAACCACCACGCTTATCCTTTTCTGTTGGGTGATTTTTATCGTTACATGGGAACGTATTGACCCCTACCGTAAGGGCCTGCCTTTTTTTCGGGATGGCTTTTGGGTCGATTTTGTTTGGTATACCCTTATACAAAGTTACTTTCTAAAAATCCTTATTTTCAACTACATCATTCCGGTAATACAGAACGGCATTCACTGGCATGGATTTGCGTTTTTCAGGTCATGGAGCATCGCCGAACAAGTATTGTTTTTCGTGGTAACACACGACCTCTATATCTACCTCTTCCATCGTTTACAGCATGCCAGTAAGCTGCTTTGGCGCACGCATGAGGCGCATCATTCCGGCAAAGAGGTTGATTTCCTGGCTGGCTCACGGTCGCATGCGGTCGAAATTATTATTAACCAAACCATCGAATTTGCACCAATCGTAATACTTGGCGCCCATCCCGAAGTGATCCCCATAAAGGCGTTGCTCGATGCCATGTTTGGTATGTTTATCCACGCAAATGTCAACGTGAAATTTGGCAAACTGAAATATTTCCTCAACTCCCCCGAATTGCACCTTTGGCATCACGCCAACTATCGAGAGGTATTCCATGCTAATTTCGCCACTAAATTTTCAGTGTGGGATTATCTCTTCGGAACTGTTTATGATCCCGGCAAAAAACCCGGCGACCTGCGCGACAACTGGGGCCTGTATTATGACTATCCAAAGGATTATTTTTTGCAGCACGCATTTTCTGTTAAACGGTTTGACGAACAAAAGCTGTTAAAATACAGATGGTTCAGTTGGTATTATAATTTGAGGCCAAATATCATAATTGCTCTAAAAAAGCTTTTCCACCTAAAAAAGGGGGCGACTATTGTGACCTTGCACCCGGCTGAGCCGGAAGTTTCACAGGTTGGCCCGCCGGTCATTTCCGGCCAGGACGACACAATTGCAAACTACAACTAAACCTGCAAGAGCAGACGCATTAAAATAGTTAACAGCTTATTAGCGCTGAATGTCCGGAACAAAGCCATTTAAAGAATAGTTTTCTTAACCACAAGCGCAATGTGGACACTATAAACGCGGACTACTTTGTGAAATCTTTGTGCTCTTTGCGAACTTTGTGGTAAAAACGATTGATTATAAAAGTAAAGCGCGCCAGTTGAACTATCATATCAGCT
>JABDHD010000005.1 GCA_013285685.1 Bacteroidota bacterium | reverse complement strand
CCTTCTCATTATTCTTTGTTCTTCTTTACATTAGTAGTATCCGGTTTCGCGGTAGTATCGGACTTCGCCTGTGGTACTCCTCCGCCCGGCGAAAGCGCTTCAAGCTTCTGCTTCGCAGCCGGAATAATGTCATCGTTTCCTTTGTAGTTATCAATAATACTCTGCAGCGTGGCTTTTGCCTGGAAGGTATCCTTCAGGCCGACATAATCATCGGACAGCAGAATAAAAGCTTTGGTTACCCAGTAATCATAATTCGGCAGGTCTTTTACCAGCTCGAAACAGGTTTTTTGCGATTCTTTATAATGATGCTTTAAATATTGTATCCAGGCAATATTGTATTTTGCCTCTGCGGCCGCAACAGTTTTTGTATTGGCCACCGTGTAGTCAAACTCCTTCACCGCTGCCGTGGTGTCGCCTTTTTCCAGGTGGGCATATCCGGCATACAAGCCTGTTTTAAACTTATCTTCCTGCGACGATTTCTCATTTTGGCGAATAGCCGCCACATAATTCAGCGCATCGTCAGGCATCGCCATTTGAGCGTAACACAGCAGCAGGTTGTTGATGGCAAAGGTATAGTCGGACTTGTATTCCGAGTTGGTTTCCAGCTTTTTCAGGAACGGAACGGCTTCATTATATTTCTTTTGGGCGATATACAGCTTTGACATGGCAATGAGCGATTGCTCGGTATAATCACTGGTCCAGTCATTTAATATCACATTATAATCATTGACTGCCTCATCGGTGCGGTTGAGGTTAACCAGGCTTTGCGCGCGGATAAACCTGGCGCCTTTATCATAGATCGGCTTGGTTGGGAACTTATCAAAATAAGCATTTACCGCTCCCACCGTTCCCTGCCAGTCGCCCCGCTGGTAAAGATTGTTCGCCGCCGTGTACATAATATTTTCCTGCTCCGCCTGCGAATAATTCGCTATCGGGACGGTCGCTGCATAATTGATAAAGGATTGCCCGTCGCCTTTGTCGGTATAAATCTTTTCGATCTGCTTAAGCGCCTGTTTGGCTTCATCCGTTGATGAATAATCGGCTACAACCCGTTTAAAGGATTGAATAGCCAGGTCATCATCGCCTGCGTTATAATCGATAAGGCCGATGGTAACCAGTGCGCGCGGCACGTAGCTGCTGGTAGGATACATTTGTATCATATTCAGCATGGATTGTTTTGCCTTTACAGTGTCGTTCTGTAAGTAGTACGTATAAGCGATCTCGAATGAAGCATCGTCAGCATAATCCGATTTTGGGAATTTGCTCAGCACATCCTGCAGTGTGCCGATCTTGCCGCCTGGCGAGCCTTGCAATCCCTCGATCATCCCCCGTTGAAACAATGCATAATCCTGCCCCTGGCTATGCCGTTCGATAATGCGGTTATAAAACTCCAGGGCGCGGGTGTAATTCTTCAGCACAAAGTAGCTGTCGCCCAGCCTGGTGATCGCGTCGTTCACAGTGGCCGCGTCTTTTTCCTCGCCGTCTAAAAACTTTTGGAAGTAGGTGGCTGCCGTTTTATACTTTTGGCCATAAAAAGCGGCATAAGCCAACGCGTAATTGGCATAATTGTACACGCTGGTTTCAGGCGCGTCGGGCATATCCAAAAACTTTTGGAAGGTTTCAACCGATTCATCATACTTGCGCACCTCGTACATAGCCTCGGCCATCCAATAGGTGGTCAGCGTGGCAACATGGCTGTCGACCGGGTGTTTCAGGGAACGGATGAAAATACCAATAGCATTTTCAAATGCCCGTTCGTTATAAAATTCAAGCCCGCGGAAATAAGTAACCTTTTGATACGCGGCCATGGCGCTCGGGCTTTTATTGGGAATCGGCTCCAATATGTCGACCGCTTCGGCGTAGTTGTGCGAGTTGAGCAGCTCCTCGCCCAATAATGTTTTCATCTCGTCGGTACGCTTCGATGCCGGATAATTTTTTAAGTAGAGCCGGGTGGCATCCAGCGCCTGGTTATTGTAATCCAGTTCGTACGATAATTTTGCGTACTCATATAAAGCATCTTCCTGCAGCTGCTTATCAAAGTTGAGTTTGGAGGCCAGGAAATAAGCACTGCGGGCGCTCTGTTTGTCGTTCATTTTCAGAAAAACCTCGCCCAGTGTATAATCGCCGGTCTGACTGAAAACATCGTTTTGCTGCTGTAGCTTTTCCAGCTCAGTTGCTGCTTTAGGATAGTTGGCCACTTTATAAAAAGTATAACCCATCTCGTAGCTATCCTGTGTATTTTGCGTGCGACCCAAGTCCTCGTCCTCAAAACGGGTATAGTACTTCGCTGCATCAGGATATTTTGCTTTCGCGAAGTAGGAAGCCGCGATCAGCCGCAGCATTTCTTTTTCGTTTTGCTGGTGGGTATTATTGATGATCGGTACCGCGTAGCTGATCACATCGTCATAACGGTTATCCAGGAAGTAAACTGCGGTGATATAATAAGGATAGCTCGACTGATATTTTTTTGAATTTTTTAGCCTTTGAAAGTTTGCCAGCGCCAGGTGATAATCCTTGTTCATGTAGGCGATGTAAGCGAAATAATAAGTGGCATCATCTGTAAACTGCGACTTGCGGCCCTTTACTTCGCTGAAAAGCTCCTGGGCTTTTTTGTAATCGTTAGTTTCAAAATAGGCATAGCCTTTGCGAAACTTATATTCGATATTTTCCTCGCCGTTCAGGTCATCGGCATTTATTTTATTGAACCATGCTATCGCTTCGGTAAACTGCTCGTTTTTTGAGTAGGTGCGGCCGATCTGGTAGTAAGCTAACTTTACAAAAGGGTTTTCGGGGTGTTCTTTAATGAACCGCAGGAACATGCTCTGCGCGTCATCATTTTCAAGTTCCAGTGCGCACAGGGCTTCGTAATATTGCGCGTTTTCCTTTACCAGCGAGAGGTCTGATTCAAACCTTGACTGTGTGCTTGTTTTTACCTTTGCTTGCTCCACAAGCCGAAATTGCTGTGCAGCAGCCACATATTCGCCCTTATCAAGCAGGTCTGTAGCGGCGTTGAAAGTATTGTAAACCTGGAAAGAGGGGTTTTGCTGGGCGTACAGTTTTGAGGCAAAAAACAGGAGAATGAAGAACGCGAAATATTTAAGTTTCATCATGAGGCATGAACTAACAATGGGCAAAATTACGCAAACGCTCCGGGCGTATTTAACAATAGTAATGCACAATATGTGGAGAACGTTGCTTTGTTAACGGGCAAGATTAAGCCGATGGTATAGCTGTTGAAAACTTTTGAGCATGTGGGAAATGCCTGTGAGGCGGTAAATGTTAACTTGCTGATACGATTATATGCGCCTGTTGCGTGTATGAAATATCGGCGCGCGATATAACGTTAAACACAACGATGATCAAATTGATATTCAAACAGCCGGGCCTGTTTTCGTTTATATGCTTACCCATACTCATTTTAGCATTACCGGGTTTTATCCGGCCGTTTCAGCAAAATAACGATATCACGCTGCACGATGAACGCCTGGATATCATTCCGAAAGAGTTTTACATCGTCAATGTTATTGACGATCGTGATGACCGGCGCGCTGTCGCGTGGTTACTGCCCTCTAACAGCACAGAAGCACAGGCGCAAACTTCGCCTTACGATTTTAACGGAGGTTTTGGTGCCATTAAACGATTTATTGAAAACAGCATATCGCAAAATACAGCATTGCATCCGATAGTTGTTCATCTTAAAAAATTCAAGGTGGCGGAAGCGGTTGGCGTCGGAGGGCTCGTTCAAGGCAAAGCTGAGCTGGTGATGACCTTCGAACTTCAGCAGGGCGACGAAACACAACACCTGGTTGATTATGCCGGTAATGCCAACTATTCCCGCACTGCCGGGCCGCCGCAGGATGTTGAGCCAACCCTCAGAAAAATGCTCGGCAGCAGCCTTCAATATTTTGACACCTGGGTAAACAAACAGGCGAGCGGCGATATTCGCCTTGCAAAGTCCGTAAAAATTTCGTTTAGCGACTACAACAAAAAGCCGGAAGGCGATACAATTTACTATTCGGTAAACCGACCGCTTACCTGGGACGATTTTAAAGGCGGCATTCCCAAAAGCCGGTATGCCGCCGAAGTGTCGCCATCGATTGCCTATAGCGAACGGGCCGAAGTAAAGGATGGCGTTGTTCGCGTAAACCTGGAAGTAAATGCCAGCCTGCCCAAAAGCGCCTGCTGGGCCAAAGATGGCGTCCGCGACAGTTACACCCTTAACCATGAACAACGCCATTTTGACCTGGCTAAAATTGCTGCCATGCACTTGATCCAAAAAATAAAAACCGAAGAGTTGCCGGTTGGTAATTATGAAGGCCCGATTAACTTTGACTACGTTGACGCTTACCGCCAGATGGACACGCTGGAAAAAAAATACGACGATGAAACCACACATGGCCTTGACCACTTTGCCCAGGGGAAATGGAATGAAAGGATTGACAGGGAATTGAAAGAGCTGGGAGTGAAGTGATTTTTAGTCCATGGTCCATGGTTGATAGTCCATGGCAGTTTGCATTCGCCAGTGGTCGATAAATTAATGACTATCGACCATAGACTATCGTCTATCGACTGCTAACGTTCAATTTAGTAATTTGCAATGATTATTTAACTCAATCAACATCTACCACATGCGCTCCATCTACCAAAGAATAACTGAATTTAACAAAGGCCGTCTGCCTGAAATACTCCAGCGCAAGTACAAGGTAATGGCTTTAAACGTATTCGCCTTTTACCGCGGAACCTGCCATTTGTTTTATGAAGATATGTCGGCAGCGAGCCCGCTGCCCGCCTCACCGGCAACCTGGATCTGCGGCGACCTGCACCCGGAAAACTTCGGTAGTTTTAAGGGGGACGACCAGCAGGAGTATTTTGATTTGAATGATTTTGACGAGGCAATGCTCGCCCCCGCTTTGTGGGAAGTGGCGCGAATGGCAACCAGTATTTTTGTGGCGTTTGACAGTCTCGGTCTTAAAAAGACGGATGCCGAAAAAGCCGTGCGGTTGTTCCTGGATACTTACAGCAACGTTTTGGTCAAAGGAAAGTCGCTATCCATCGATCCGCGAACAGCGCGCGGCGTTGTGTATGATTTTTTAAATGCAGTAAAAAAAAGGAAGCAAAAGGAATTGCTGAGACGGCTGGCCGTGCCAAAGAAAGAAAAATTTGTTAAGCTGGTGATTGATGACCGGCACTTGCAACTTGATGAAGGATTAAAAAAAGAGTTGGTTAGTTTTCTCAGTGCCCTTATCGGGAAAGGGGAGGTGTTAAGCCCCGATCATAAAGTGCTGGATGTCGTATTCAGGCTGGCAGGAACCGGCAGCCTGGGCGTGAAAAGGTATTTATTTCTGTTAAAAAGAACAGACATCAAGGGCAAATATTTGTTCCTGGATATGAAACAGGCCATGCCTTCATCGCTCAAGCCATACGTCACCATAAAACAGCCGGGATTCAACTCTGAGGCGAACCGGGTTATTATCATACAGCAGCGGATGCAAAATGTAGCGCCGGCATTATTAAGCAGTGTAATTTTTAAAAATGAGCCCTTTGTTTTGAAACAAATGCAGCCCATTGCCGATAAGATCAATTTTGAGGCCCTAAAGGAAAATTTAGATGCAATTGAAAAAGTTATGGCAGACATGGCCGTGCTGACGGCGTCGGCCCAGCTGCGCAGCGGCGGCAGGCAAGGTTCGGCCATAGCGGATGAACTGGTAGCATTTGGCGCTGAGAAACAATGGCATAAGCCAATTCTTAATTATGGTGTGCAATATGCGGTGCTGGCAAAAAAAGATTATGACGAATTTGCAGCGGGAATGGCCGATGGAATTTACCGGTGATAAGGGCTTTTATTAGTGATTTGACAAAGATTGGTCAGCCATTTATTGCCTAACGAAACACGTAATAATTACGCTTGCAGTAATAACATGCATATTTGCGGAGTGGCAGCCAAAAAAGAAAAGTTTTTACAAAAAGGCTCCTATGCAGACGCTCATCAAATTCGTGTTTGCATTTTTTGCAATAGTAAATCTTTTTTACATCAACCGTTGCGTTATCATCGATGCCCAGGGTCGAACCCATCTTCGGCCGTTTAATTGTGTAATAGTATGCTGATTGAAAACCTGTAGTTACAGAAATTTCGAAATAAAATCAGGCATTTAGATCGGTTCCACTATGAGATAACGGTCGCCATGGTAACCTTACCCCATTTACTTAACACCTTGCTGCGCGCTGGAGCCTGATAAGAAAAATACAATAGTTGCTAAGCCGTATTAAATGTCTTATTTAGTGCCACTCGTAAAATTTGTGATTGCACTTGTAGCATGCATATTTTCTGACGGGAAGCCAAAAAAGAAATTTTTTAACGAAAAACCCCCGGTGCACTCTTTCATTCGCCGTGCCTTTACATTTCGGGCAGGTATGTACCTTTTTATGAACTTTAGCTAAACTACTATCGCCATTTAATGAAACCACCATATGCCAACCTTGAATGTTAAAAACAGCCCCAAACCTCTAAACAAATATAATAAAATAATTTCCGGGTTATTGTACAAATTATTAGATAAATGTTAATAACTACTCTTATTTTTAATAAGTTGACCAAGAAATTACCTGCGGATTACGTTTTTCGTCAAAAAGCTTCACCCAGCGCCAGGTTAATATCTGAATATCCTTTACTGACACCATAATCGATGCAAATATTGGTGCCCGACTTCTTGTTGAATTTTATACGCAATCCGGCCCCGCCGGCTGGGTTCACATAGGTAAATTGGTGGTTGTTTGGCTGACTGGTCGAATTTACATTTGCAAAAACAACAAAACCTAATAACCCGTTAACCGTAATATCCCGGCGGTATTCCGTTTCAAAGTAGGCTAAGGCTTCGCCGCGGTAACGGTTTTGTTGTATTCCGCGCCCCGATCGCTGGTAAGGGTCCATCCCGATGCCGGGCAGATTTAAGTAAGGTGTGCCTGTACCTAATGTAGTCCAGTAGTAGGCCCAGAAGGCCAATTGGTTTTTAAGGCTCAGGTTAGTTAGTGAAACGTACTTTCGCAAATCGATATAAACCGATTGACTGTTGTTATCGCTCCCGAAAACGTGGGTATTGTCGCGATAGATGATATTGGTATACCCGCCAGGTATCGGGTTAAAAACATTCTGGCGCGAATCGTACAATAAATTAAACGTAATGCCCGAACTGAATGAGTTAGAATTTTGGGCGGTGCCATATGAATACCCTGTAAATTCAGCAAGTGAAACGGGGCCGTTGGTATTGATATTAATGTAATAATCGGCATCGTAGCCAATGCCGGCATATAAATAAGGCGTAATGCGCTTTAAAAAGGCCTGGTAAAACCGGATATAATCATAATTAACCAATAAGCTCTGATTTTCTGACTGGCCCCCGCCAAGGCCCCACGTTGCTTCCGGGTAAACCAAAAACCGGGTGTCGCCCTGTATATTCCAGGTATTATTTTCAAGCCAGACGCTCGAATGGATAGGCAGGCCGTATCTGCCTTTAAGGTTAAAATAGGGTGCAAAGGTTACCCCTGAAAGATAAGTTGTATTGCGGGGTCCGAGATAAAACCCGGCTGTGGTAGACGTAACTAAAACTGTACTGGCCCCCGGGACGTTGGTGGATAGCGGTAAAATAGAAAAATATATTTGCTTCTGTTCATTTTTGGGGTATCGGCGGGGGCCTATCTTAAATAACTTCCGGCCAATATCCAGCAAATCTTTTTGCTGCGTAGTGTCGATATTAACATTTGTGGTGTCAACCGGGGTTTGAGCCCTGAGTAAAAACGGAAGAGCGATAAGGAGCAGAACGGGCAATATTTTATTCATCAATATTAAAAGCAGAAATCTGGTCTTTTGTTTCAAATGCCTGCGTGCAGGCTTATTGCCGACACGATCAAAACGCCTCGCCAAGCCCCAATATGACGGTGGAAAAGGCTTCTCTCACGCCATAATCGATGCAAATATTGGTATCTGATTTTTTATTGAACTTGATGCGTAAGCCGGTACCTGCGGCCGGGTTCCAATAGTCGAAGTGGTTGCTTTGTTGCTGGGCTGCTGAGTTTATATTGGCGAAAAGGACAAAGCCCAGCAACCCGTTCTGCGTAATATCGCGGCGGTATTCAGTTTCGAAATAGATGAGACGCTTGCCTCTATACCGGTTTTGCTCGATACCTCTGCCCGACCGGTTGTAAGGGTCCATCCCGATGGTTGGCAACTCCAGGTAAGGCGCGGCGGTGCCCAGAACCGTCCAGTAATAGGCCCAGAAAGCGAGGATGTTTTTCGGGCCTCCACCTGTAAGCGACACGTATTTTCGAAAATCAGCATAGATCGACTGCCAGGGTTCATTAGTGCCAAGTATTTCGGCATTGTACCGGTAAATAAAGTTGGCATATACACCAGGGATAGGATTTAAAGAGTTTTTGCGCGTATCATAAAGCAAAACAAGGCTCGGGCCGGATGAAAACGAATTTTTATCTGTGGATGTACCAAATTGGTAATGCGTAAAGTTTGCAATGTTGCTGGTAATGTTGCTATTGTCATTGTTTTCAATGTCAATATAATAGTCGAGATTATAGCCTATCCCGGCAAAAAAGTATGACGTGATCTTTTTCAGCACCGCCTGGTAAAACCGGACGTAATTATAGTCAACCAATATCCTGTCGCCTTGCGGCTGGCCGCCGCCCAGGCCCCAGGTATATTGCGGGTAAACCAAAACCCGGGTATCGCCTTCGATCAGCCAATTATTATTGTTTAACCAGATATTCGATCGTATGGGTAATCCGTACCTGCCTTTTAGGTTGAAATAGGGCGTAAAACTCACACTGGAGATGTATGTGGTTGACCTGTCGCCCAAATAAAACCCTGCGGTCGTCGACGTAAAAACGGCAGTTCCACCACCAGGGATCGCTGTGGAAACGGGCAAAATCGAAAAGTAGATCCTCTTTTTTTCTGTAGAAGCGGGCCTCGGTTTCACGTTAAAAAGCGACCTCGCGACATCGATGATATCTTTTTTGCCCGCGGTATCAAAATTTAGATGGGTTTTATCGAGCGGGCTTTGGGCAAAAAGCAGGAACGGCAAAAAGCCGAAGACCAGCGCCACACAAACTTTCACCATCGCGTTCATAGAACATAAAACTATGTGGCGAGTTTGAAGATGAGATGAAAAAATGGCTAAGCTGAAAGAAAACGATGACGTTATTGCCGGTTGGTGCTAATCTTTTAAAAATTTTAGCACGGCGTCACCAAATTCTGGCGCACGGATAGCCGTATTATGGTTACCCGGAACATAAACGAGGCCGGATTTGGGTATCAGTTTATTTAAACCGGTTTCGGAACCGTTTTCCTTGTCTTCGGTCCCGCGAATGATCAAAACCGGGATTTTTACTGCAGCCAGTTCTGCGGGGCTGGTGGAGGGCTGGTATTTTTGCTGTAGTGCAAGCGCCAGCTCATCAAAATGCTGGCTGTGAATGTATTTCATCATGTCATCCACATCATGCAGCGTAGTATCGCCCATCAAAGCGCGGTAAGCGTGTACACGGCGCGGCCAGTCGGGATTGGTATAAGCATCGCCCATGCCGCCCATAACCGCTTTATGCAGGCGCTTGTCCAATACCAAAAGCCTTGAAGTGATAATAGAGCCGCGCGAGTAACCCACGGCATTATACTGTTTTATATTTAGAAAGCTAATCAGGCCCATGATATCTTTGGCCTCGGCATCGTTTGCATAGGCTGCATCGGTATGCGGTTTATCGGAACGGCCGTTGCCGCGCTGATCTATCAATATTACCTGGTATCCCGCATTCAGCAGGTCGTTATAAACGGCACAGGTTTTCCATCCCTGCCCGGTGCCCGAAAACCCATGAACCAATATTACAGGGTAGCCGCTGCCTTTTACCTCGTAATAGATCTTTGTGCTGTCAAACGATGTAAAATAGTTGCCTTGTGTTTCGGTTTGAGAAAATGAACGCAAACTTATAAACACCAGGGTGCTTAAAATTGCTAAACAAGTGATTTGTTTTTTCATGAATTCATTGTTTGATGATTTTCTTCAGGTCGGCAACTATTTCGCTGGTTAATATTGTGGAACCAGCCTGCTGCAGGTGGTATTGATCAATAAACAAGCTGTCGGTAAAAATAGTGGGATTGTAGTAATTTAAATAGATACCGCCCTTCCCTTCAACAATCGACTTGCAGCTATCAAAATGCGCTAATATGAGTTGTTTGGATCGATCAGTGTTCGTATAAGACTTTTTTATCGGAACCTGCACAAATATCAATTTGATCTTTTGTTCATTCAAAAAAGCGCTTAAAGAATCCAGCGCCTTATAGTTGGCCTGCGTGTATTTTGTTGGGAATATATCATGCTCATTCCACTTCTCGCTATTTACATTTCTCAGTTTAACGCTTAATGATGCGCCCCCCCAATTATCAAGCGACAGGGGGTAGGTATTAAATTTTCTGCGGATGACCTGGTGTATGGAGTTATAATTTTTAAAGTAGAAAAGCTCCGGAAAATCGTCTTTTATAAAACTATTGGCGTTGATATAATTTAAATAAGAGTTATTTGGAGGAGAGACGAAATCAGGGAACGACGAACATATTACGACATATTTTGGTTGATTTGTTTTTACCAAACTGTTTAACAGCCTGTTCATATCGGCCATTTGCAGGCCCCAGGATGCAAAATTATAATAAGGTAATTTAAAATTTTGGACCATACTATCCGAATTCAATTCATATAAGGTTATGGACGAGCCCATTGCCAACAGCTTTATATTTTTAACTTGATGTTTTTGAACTGCCAGCATTTTTAAATCAAAAAGTGTTGAATCTGTAACGATCGGGGCAAAGCCCAAACGAAACAGCACCTCGAAAAAAACTAATACAGGCATGATGAACAGCAGTAGTTTCAGCAGGAACCTGTTTATTGGTTTTTTCATTTCAGCTTAAAATTTGAAATAAATAAAATCAGTAATTGTGGGCGGACTAAAAAAAAGTATCATAAATATCAAACCAAAATAAATCAAAGCCCGAACCGGAAACCTTTTGATAACATCGATTTGCAAAGCATGCTGTTTATCCTGCTGCAGCCACTCTGCACATAACATCATAACTATAGCGGTCAACGTTGCTATTGTATTCACTTTTTCGGTTATAGTAAAACGGTAGAGTATCGACCGGGAAAATAGTTTACTGTAATAATCAAAAGCCCGCGCGAGGTTATCAGCCCGAAAAATAATAAAAGTGAGCATTAACAGCATAAACGTTGCGACCATGCTTATAAAAGCGCTCAATGAAAATCGCCCGCCGTTTATGCGGCTATTCTTTTTATTTCTATTAATAGTGCCGCGCAATATGGATGGGATATAAAAGCAGCCATGCAAAAAACCGAATGTAATAAAGGTCCAGTTTGCGCCGTGCCAGATGCCAATGGCCGTAAAATTTATTAAAATGGCCAATATCAGCCCGGCTTTTCCATAATCCCTGAAATAGATGCTTAATGGCGTAAACACATAATCCGTTAACCAGCTGGTTAGGGAGATGTGCCACCTCCGCCAAAAATCTGGTATGCTTTGGGCGAAAAAAGGGAAATTAAAATTCCTGGTAATTCTGAATCCCAGCAGGCTGGCAATCCCGATGGCCATATCCGAATACCCGGAAAAATCGGCATAAAGCTGGATGGTAAAAAGAAAAACAGCAAAAAGGAGGGAACTGGCCGGTAAAAATTTATAGTGTTCAAAAATGGGATTGGTAAGTGCGGCGCAATTATCGGCAATTACAATTTTTTTAAATAAGCCCCACAAAACCTGGCGCATCCCGTCCGATGCCTGGCTGTAATCAAATACCCGTTTCTTTTCTAACTGTGGTATCAGCGTTTTGGGCCGGTCAATTGGTCCCGAAAGCAGGCATGGAAAAAAAGACACATAAGAATAGAATACCACCCAATCCGTAGTGGGCTTAATTTTTTCGCTCTTAATATCCAATAAATAACTCAGTGATCTGAAGGTGTAAAAACTTATCCCCAGCGGCAGGATAATATTAAGTGTATGAATGTCTGATTGTATGTGAAAAACACTGAAAGCGTTGACAAGAGATACAACAAAAAAATTGAAATATTTAAAAAAGAGCAAACTGCCCAAGCCAATGCACAAGCCTATCCAAAGTAAAAAGCCGCGGTATTTTTCATTTTTGCTTTTGGCGATCCAGATGGCTAAAAAAAAATTTAGCGTCGAACTGCTTGCGAGCAGGAAAAGAAAACGCCAGTCCCACCAGGCATAAAAAATATAGCTACCCGTTAAAATTAAAACGTTTTGAAGTTTAAGGTTTCCGCCCAAAACATACCAGTACAAAATAAAAAACACCGCGATAAAAAAAACGAAGGTGACCGAGGTGAAAAGCATCTGCTTGTTTATTTTGAGTTGAGCAATTCAATTATGCCGTACGAAACATTTAAAAAGGCAACTTTTCGGTTATTAAACAATACTGCAGGCTTTGGTTCGGCTATTAAAAAAGCGCCGGCATTAACAAGCCGGTCTATCTCCACATTGATGTCGTCTACCTCAAAACATAGGTGATAATAGGTGATATTTTTTTTTAACAGCGTTTCAACAGGTTTGCCCGATATTAATTCTATGCGGGTACCATCTGCCAGGGTCAATAAAGCTAATTCGGCATTTTGTTCCTTATCAAAAACCGTCGGGCTCCTTTCAATAACCTGGTGGATCGTAGAAATATTTACAATCTCTTCATCGATATTTTTGCACGCAACGCCGACATGATGAAATTTCATAGGATATCAGTTTAGCTTTAAACTTACAGAATTAACCATTTCGCCCACATTGTTCCAGCTTTGAATTTCTTTTGACGTAAACCGGATCTTAAATTGTTTTTCAATAGCAACAACCAATTGGATGTGATTTAGCGAGTCCCAGTCTTCAACATCATTGGCTGTAGTTTCATAAGTCAGTACGATATTTTCATCGTCGAGTATATCAATAAAAATCGCATTCACTTTTTTCAATATTTCGTTTTTATCCATAATTCCATATAAGTTGTTAAGAGTTTTACCACAAAGAACACAAAGAAGGCGCAAAGAACACAAAGAAAAAAATTGGCAAACTATTAAAGCTTTGTGGCCTTTGTGTCTTTTACTTTGTGTTCTTTGTGGTAAAATGTAATTTGCTTTTTTAACATGATTCAGCGCGAGATTTTTTTCAAAAATGCATCATATAACACAGCTATTTTATATTTTTCGGCTCTTTCAGCAGAAACATCTTCAGACAGAAAAGACCTCTCAGACGCTATTTGAAAGCCGGCAGACCTTACGATATCCCGTATTTCGTCAACATTGTTAAAAAGGTAAATATGGTCAATAGCCGGTGCATTTGTTGGCGTAGTAAAAAACAAAACGCCATCATCGCTCAGCAGATCGTTTAATTTTAACAATAGCCCCAATGGGTCTTCAACATGTTCCAGCACTTCGCCAAGCGTGATGAAGTCATATTTTTCGCCTTTATCGAAATCAAAAATATCCCTTAAATTATATTCAACGCGGGTGTCGTTTATAAGGTTTTTCGCAAATTGGATGGAGGTTTCACTTATATCCACAACGGTGAATGTAGTTTTACTATCCAGGATATCTAATGCGCTGGAAAGGTAAAGCCCATGCCCCACGCCAACTTCAAGGTAGCTTTTAGTTGTATTTACATACTGCGGTAAAGTGTCTGTAAAAAAGGTAAGCGTTTGATAGTGGTGCTTAAATAAAAATTGGGATAGCAGTAAGCCGTGCATGTAATATTCCATGACCCCGGGGCTGGCGTACACCCGCTTATTCACTTCCTCAAAGGTGGTGCTGGTATATTTCCCGGTGCGCAAAAATTCGACGGTCTCATTGGTTACGTCTGCTAACATTTGCAGGTAGCAAGCTATCGCATAATCTAATGTTTTGTTTTCGAGCTGTAAGACGCGGAGATATTTTTTAAAAAAAACATCAGCTAACTCATCATATCGTTCGTCAAAAAACGTCCTATTCTTTTTGAGTTTTTTGCTATGGATAGGGCTTAAAACTTCAATCCTTTTACAGATATAATTGATATGCTCATTCATCACTTTTCTTGATATGGCTTTTTTTAGATTGATATTCAGCCGGATTTAATATCCAAAAAGCGCCCTCTTCACGAAAACCAAGATCACGGTAGTGGTTTTTTACGATCCCGTTTTTTGGAGTTACCAGGTATTCGCCTTTTAAAGATTTAAATCCATTGGTTTTAGCGAAAAAAGTGACTGTATTCAATACGAAATTTTCCATCCCCCGTTTTAAAACCCTGCAACTCATCAGCCAGGTGTCTATAAATAGGGTTTCGCTGTTTTCTTTATGCAGAATTACCACACAGATCAGCCCGTTGTCGCCGAATTTATCCTTTAATGTAAAAGTGAAATTATAATGATCGGCCGATGATGCCAGCATTTCAATGTCAGCTTCTGTATAACGCACAGTTCTTAAATTGAACTGATTTGACCTTTGTGAAAGCTGGGCAACCCTCGGCGCATTAAATCGATTAAAAGGCTCTATATGGCAAATCATGTCCAGGCTTTCTAAAAAGGCGTATTCATCAACGTACTCATGTTTTCCTGCATTTCGCTCAACCTCCACCTGGTATTGCTTTGTTCTTTCCGTATCTTCATTTGAAAAAGAAACGGTCTCAAATAAATTCAGGGTGTACAAATATTCCAGGTAATCTGCCGGGTCTCCCGGTAAGTCCGGGATAGTAAGCGCCGGTATGTGCTCGCCAACCATGCTTCGTTCAAAAGGATTATCATCTAAATAAACCATCGAATCAAAACCTATATGAAGCGTGTTTTGAATTTGCCTGATATTGCTCACCTTATTTTCCCAATTGGCCACAAAAACTGATATGTCGTCCATCCGTAATACCATGTCCGGATGTTTTTCAAAAGGTTCTTTAGCAACGGATTCGGTATTTTTGCTGCATACAGCCAGGACAATGCCCCGGTTTTTCAGTTTTTTTATCCAGTACTGCAATTCCGTATAAGCCTTTCCAATCCCTAATGTACCAAGCTGAATATGTTCCAGTCCATCATCGCCAATTACACCGCCCCATATCGTGTTGTCGAGGTCAAAAACCAGGCATTTTTTAAATTTGCCGTATAGGGCGCCAATAAGTTCAACCGTTCTTAAAGCAATGGCCGGTAAAACATCGATACTCAAAACCATTTCTGTATTGATGTACATTGCAGGCCGGAAAATGGTTGCTTTACCGATGTTATTTTGAATAGAAGAAAGGTCGCAAATGTAAAACCCCGGTAGTTTTTCGGCATACAGCATCAATTCGTAGTTAAGCTTACGAACCTGAAAAATGAACGAGGACGCGATCTTATTGGCATAATTACCAAATATGGCATCATCTATTTCAGCATAATTGTAGTAAATGATCTTTGAATTTAGTTTGGCATTGACAGCCGTTTGCAAACTTTCGATAAGCTGTAATTCATTTTGCGCTAAGCTGCTATATTCTTCGGGTTTTAGCTTGTTGTATTTTTGCAGCAGCCGGTGTGAAGATTGAAATATCACGACTACTTCCGGGTTAAATTGGTAAAACTCTGAAGCCGGATCGAAAATTTGCCATTCTACCTGGTCAAAATCAGCTTCCCAAATTTGCAGATCAAATCCCAGATCAAACCCTGCCCCCCTCAGCGCAACCGAAAGAAATTGTGTTGCAGTGTCCCCCAGTAAGGCAATTTTTACCGGCTTTAAATTTGAAAAGTCGTTTTTTAAGTTTTTCCTTAATTGGGAAAATGCTTTCATTCTTCTTTATAGCTAAACTATGGAAGATTTAACCGCAGAGAACGCAAAGGAAGACACGGAGGTCGCAAAGCTTTAATGGTTTGTTAGCCTTATTTTCTCTGTGTTCTTTGCACCTTCTCAGCGTTCGTCGCGGTTGAAATTAAGCACAATTTCCCAACGGCCTTTTGGTTGAAATCCTATAATAACTCAATCAACAATTCAACTCACACGATAGCTATCGGGTCAACCTGATCAACTAACCCTACTCATCCTTCATATACTTGTCAATACCCGCCGCGGGTTGCCAGGTGTTTTGCGGTTCGTAATAATGCCACAGCAATGCGGATATTTTTCGTATAAAAACATCGGCCTCATTATCCTGGGTCCAGCGCTGGTCCTTGTTATTGTTGGTGATGACGCAAAATACATAATCGCCATGCGGGGCATTTACCAGCACCGTTTCCGACCGGTAATCATCCAGTGAGCCTTGTTTGGAAATGGTGTGGATATTTGGAGGAATTTGCGACAAGGCGGTATTGTCCCAAAATATACGGCCCATGTTGCGGATCATCCTTTCACTGGCCGCCGGGCTAACGGCCTGGCCGTTTTCGATCATCGTAAATATGCGGCACATTTCGTAAGGCGTGGTAACGCCCCAGCCATATTTTTTGTGCATCTCGTCCCTGCCGGTTGCACGCGAATTATCGCGGTAAACTTTAAAACCGTTGGTAGCGAGCCAATTGTTAATATAGTCGGTACCAACCAGTTTTTGCAGCCACAGGCTTGCTGTATTGTCGCTCATAGTGATCATTAGCATGGCAACCTTGCTTACTTCGATGGTGTCCCCGTCCTTAAACGATCCTAAAATATCCTCGCCCTTATACAGCAGCGAATCCCTGTAAACAATTTTCTGATTATATTGAATTTCACCTTTCTCAATCTTGTCCATCAACCCGCACTGTATGCTCACTTTTACCATGCTGGCGGTAGGGAAGAGCGTGTCGGCATTGATGGCTGCCGTTTTGCCCGTTTTTAGGTTTTGCACGTAAATGCCCACCTGGCCGTTGAAGCCTTTTATGGCGTCCTGTAAGGCCGAAGTTAGTTTGGCATCGGTTTGCGCAAAGCCGGCTGAGCTTATAAATAAAACCAGGGCTAATAATTTATATTTCATAATTGGAGGGTTTGATAGGTCTAAGGTATAAAAATTGTCTGAACCATGATTTTTAGGATTAAAGGATTAACATGATGGTTGGAGGATTTCAATTAACCGCAATCGACAAATCCTATAATCTTTTAATCCTAAAAATCATGGTTCAGACACATAACCGGACATTCATTGTATCAAAACCGGACAATATTCAATCGTAAATTCAATATAAAATATTAATAACCAGTACAATAGCTATTTGGCATTTTCTTGGTCGTTACCAAGACTTACGAAGTTTTCTAAACTTCGTAAGTCTGCCATAGCAGTGTGCCTGGCACTAATGAACTAATGAACTAATGAACCAATAAACTACCATGATACGCAACTACATCAAAACCGCATACCGGAGCCTTGTAAAAAACAAAGGCTTCACCATTTTAAATGTCCTTGGCTTGTCTTTGGGGCTGGCCAGCTGCCTGCTGATCATATTTTACGTTGTTGATGAACTAAGCTACGACCGCTACAATACCAAAGCCGACCGCATTTACCGCGTAAATGAAGACCTGAAGCTTGGCGAAAATAATGTGCTCTACGCTGTGTGCATGCCGCCTTTGGCGCAAACCCTTAAAAGCGAATTCCCTTATGTTGAAAATACAGTACGGCTAAAAAATGCCGGTTCGCACCACGTTAAAAAAGGGACGGAAACCATTCTTGAAAATAATATGGCTTTTGCCGATCCTTCGTTGTTCGACGTATTTACGTTGCCGATGATCAGCGGCAGCCCCCAAACGGCACTTGCCGAGCCTAACAGCGTAGTGCTAACCGAATCGACTGCAAAAAAATACTTTACCAGCACCAATGTTGTAGGCAAAACGTTAACATTTGACAATCAAAATGCTTACAAGATCACCGGCGTAATAAAAGATATACCCCGGACTTCTCATTTTAATTTTGATTTCTTCATTTCCATGTCTACGTTTCCGGATAGCCGGTCGGACGAATGGTTAAGAAGTGACTATAATACCTATGTTTTATTTAAGAGCGCCGCCGATCATAAAAAACTCGAGGCCGCGTTGCCTGCTTTCCTTAACAAATACAGCGGGCAGCAAATGCAGTCGCAATTGAAAATGAATACTGCGGCGTTCGAAAAAAGCGGGAGCTATTTCAGGCTGAACTTAACCGCGTTAACAGATATTCACCTCAAATCAAACCGCACCGGCGAGTTGGGGCCAAATAGCACCATTCAATATGTTTACATTTTTTCGGCAATTGCCATTTTTATCTTATTAATTGCCTGCGTCAACTTCATGAATCTGTCCACGGCCCGTTCATCCAACCGCGCCCGCGAGGTGGGCGTGCGCAAGGTGCTTGGCTCGCCGCGAAAATACCTGGTGTTCCAGTTTCTTACCGAATCCATTTTAATTACGCTTGTAGCTACGGTAATCGCTTTTATCGCTGCCTCGGCATTATTGCCCGCATTTAACCAATTGTCGGGTAAAAACATGGTTATTAATGGGCAAATGCTCAGCTGGCTTATTCCGGCGTTGCTGGCTATCATTTTAATAGTAGGATCACTGGCTGGTGCATACCCTGCATTATTTCTTTCGGCCTTTCAACCCATTAATGTGCTGAAAGGTAAATTATCGGCAGGGTTTAAAGGCGGCGGTTTGCGGAGTTTCCTGGTGGTTTTGCAGTTTTCCATATCTATTTTTCTCATTGTAGGCACTTTGGTTATACACAACCAGCTTAATTTTATTCAAAACAAAGATCTCGGCTACAACCGTAGCCAGGTGCTCATTATTCAAAATGCATTTGAGTTAGGTAACCAGGCGCAAACCTTTAAACAGGAGGTAAAACAAATACCGGGCGTTGACGATGCTACGCTTACCGGCTATTTGCCAACCGCCAACCAGAAAAATACCAGCATATTTTTTAAAGATGCTTCCTTCGATCAGAAAAAAGCACTGTTCCCCCAAACCTGGGAAGTTGATGCAGACTATATAAAAACGCTGGACATGAAAATGGCCGCGGGCCGAAGCTTTTCGAGCGAGATGCTGACGGACTCATCGGCTATTATCATTAACGAAGCAGCCGCCAAATTTTTAGGCCTTGACGATCCCTTAAACAAACCCTTGTACCGCTCAAACGGTGGCGAACAGGTGGTGTCAAACTCCAAAGAATACCACATTATCGGGGTAGTTAAGGACTTTAATTTTGCCTCGCTGCGCGATGTGGTAAGTCCGATGGTTTTGGTAATGGGCCACAATAACGGTGCTTTAAGTATCCGGATGAACGCGAAGAATATCCCGGTCCTGCTGTCGCAGATAAAGGATAAATGGAGCGGATTGTCAAACGTCCAGATGAATTTTTCGTTTATGGACCAGGATTTTGAAGCGATATACAAGGCCGAGCAGCGTGCGGGCGCTGTATCCATTGTGTTTACTTCCCTGGCATTGATAATAGCCTGCCTTGGCCTGTTTGGTTTGGCGGCTTATGCTGCCGAGCAGCGTACCAAAGAGATCGGTATCCGCAAGGTTTTGGGTGCAAGTGTATCGGCCATTACCACTATGCTATCGTTTGATTTTATAAAGCTGGTATTTATTGCAATACTTATCGCACTGCCTGCAGGATGGTATTTAATGAACAAGTGGCTGCAGGATTTTGCCTATCGCGTAAATATACAATGGTGGGAACTGGCGTTGGCAGGTTTTATGGCGATACTGATCGCAATTATTACCATAGGTTTTCAATCAGTAAAAGCCGCGTTATCAAACCCGGTGGAGAGTTTGAGAAGTGAATGATTGTCTGAACCGTTGATTAAGCTGATTAAGATGATTTTATTGATGGCAGTTCTCAGCGAAATCAGCCCAATCAGCTTAATCAACGGTTCTGACAATGAACTAATGAACCAGTGAACAAATGACCAACCATGATACGAAACTACATCAAAACTGCTTACCGAAGCCTTTCAAAAAATAAAGGCTTTACCTTATTAAACGTTTTGGGATTGTCCGTCGGCCTGGCAACCTGCCTGCTGATCGTTTTTTATGTTAGCGATGAACTGGGTTACGATCATTTCAATAAAAATTTCGACCGCATTTACCGGGTAGACGAGGATGTAAAATACAACGGCGACCTGTCACAGGATGCGGTTTGCCCGGCACCGCTGGCGGCTACGCTGGCAGGTCAATTTCCTGAAATTGAGAGCACTGTCCGCTTCCGCCAGGCCGGCAGTTTCCAGGTTAAAAAGGGAACGCAGAATATTCACGAAGATTATGTCACCTACTGCGATAATTCGATATTTAAGGTGTTTACCCTGCCTGTTGTTTATGGAGACAACCACGCCGCTTTGACTGAACCAAACGAGGTGGTTTTAACGGAAAGCATGGCCAAAAAATATTTTAACCGGGAGAATGTAGTGGGACAAACACTCGTATTCAATGATGACAAGCCGTTTAAAATAACTGCAGTTATCAAAGATATCCCCATGCAATCCCACTTCCGCTTCGATTTCTTTATTTCGATGCTAACGTTAAATGAGAGCAGGGAAAATACCTGGCTAAGCAGTAACTTTCAAACTTACCTGTTGTTAAAACCTGGCGCCGGCCCGGCAAAAATAGCGGCAGCATTGCCAAAAATAGTTCACGATTACGTGGGCTCTCAATTGCAGGCCGCGTTGCATACCAGTATCGAAAAGTTCGAAAAAAGCGGCAACCGTTTTAGTTTCTCGCTGATGCCCCTCGCCTATATTCACTTGCGGTCCAACAAAATTGCCGAAATGGGGCAAAACGGTAACATCCAGTACGTATACATTTTCTCAGCTGTCGCCCTGTTTATTTTGCTGATCGCCTGTGTTAATTTTATCAATTTATCTACTGCCCGCTCTGCAGGCCGTGCCCGCGAAGTGGGTGTACGCAAGGTGCTGGGCTCACCCCGCAAATACCTGGTTTACCAGTTTTTAACCGAAGCGATAATCGTTGCCTTTATTGCTGCATTGATCGCGGTATTTGCAGCATATCTGTTGCTGCCACTGTTTAACCAGGTCTCCGGCAAACAACTGACCGTTACACCACATGTATTGTTCATATTGTGCCCTGTTTTATTGGCAGTTGTTTTTATCATCGGGTGCCTTGCTGGCGCCTATCCGGCCCTGTACCTTTCCGCGTTCCAGCCTGTCCAGGTGCTTAAAGGCAAACTTGCCGGGGGCTTTCGCAATAGCTATTTACGCAGTTTCCTGGTTGTTTTCCAGTTTGCCATATCCATATTCCTGATTATCGGTACGCTGGTGATCTATAACCAGTTAAAATATATTCAAAATAAAAACCTTGGCTACAATCGTGACCAGGTATTATCGGTTTACAACGTATCAGCGCTTGGTGATCGGGCACGGGTACTAAAACAGGAAGTAAAGCAATTGGCCGGCGTTCGCAATGCAACGCTAACCGGCTACACCCCTGTAAACGGCTGGCGTAATAACGGATCAGTTTTTAAAGATCATAGTATGAATGCGCAGCAGGGCACCCTTACGCAGCTTTGGGATGTGGACCCGGATTATATACCAACACTTGGGATGACGCTCTTATCGGGCCGGAATTTTTCAGAGAAAATGGCGACCGATTCAACAGCAATGATCGTGAATGAATCGGCAGCGCGTTTGTTGGGGCTCCGGGATCCGCTTAACCAACTTTTGTACCGCCCGCAGGACGATTTTGGCAAGCAATTTAAATCGTACCATGTAATCGGGGTGCTCAGGGATTTTAATTTTAGCTCGCTCAGGGATAATATCGGCCCGCTGATACTGAGATATGAGCCAAACAACGCCGATTTAACTGTAAAGCTCAGCAGCGATAACCCGAAGCCGGTAATCGAGCAGATCAGGGCCATCTGGAACCAGCTGTCGCCCAAACAGCAGTTCAGCTATGCCTTTCTGAACGAGGATTTTAACAACCTTTATTCCTCGGAGCAGCGCATGGGCAAACTATCAATAGTATTTACTTCGCTAGCCATTATTATCGCCTGCCTGGGTTTATTCGGCCTGGCCGCTTATGCGGCGGAGCAGCGCACCAAGGAAATTGGCATCCGCAAAGTTTTGGGCGCGCAGGTATCTGGCATTGTAAGCATGCTTTCGTTCGACTTTATAAAGTTGGTTATCATTGCTATAATTGTTGCCACACCGGCAGCCTGGTGGGTAATGCAAAATCTGTTTTTACAAGGCTTTGCCTATCGAACAGCTATTCATTGGTACATACTGGCGCTGGCAGGCATTGTCGCAATTGTCATCGCTTTTGCAACGGTAAGCTATCAATCCATAAAAGCGGCAATGAGTAACCCGGTAAGCAGTTTGAAAAGCGAGTGAGAGTTGGCAGAGTGCAGTTGGCAGTAGCAGTTGCCAATTAAAAAAGCGCTAATACTAATGAACTAATGAACCAGTGAACTAATGAACCGATACCCATGATAAAAAACTACATCATCACCGCATTCAGAAGCCTTAGCCGGAATAAGGTTTTATCGTTTGTAAATATTGCCGGCTTAAGCATCGGCCTTGCCTGCACCATGCTGATCATGCTTTTTGTGAATGATGAATTTAGCTACGATAAATTCCAGGTAAAGGGCAAACAATTGTTCAGGCTGGTGAACGTTTATACCGACTCTTCGGGTAACAAATATCCGCGCGGTATCACCGGAGTTCCCCAGGGGCCTGATTTTGCTGCCGACATCCCCGGAATTGAAAATTATTGCAGGCTTAACGGCTGGGATATGACCACCAAAGCCGGGAACACTGCGCTGCAGGCAAAAGTGCTGTTTACCGATCCTTCCTTTTTTAAGCTATTCTCGTTCCCGGTGATATCAGGCGCTTCGAATAACCTGTTGGAGAGCCGTAATTCGGTTGTATTATCGGATAAACAGGCGGTGAAAAGTTTCGGTACCACGAATGTCACCGGAAAAACGGTGGAGATACAGGTTGACGACAAGTTGGAGCCTTTTTTGATAACCGGCGTTGTTAAAAGTGCGCCCATCAATTCAACTATTCAATTTGATATGCTGATTCCGTTCGAGCGAAGTTTGCCCACCGATGCCAAAGGGCGCAACAGCGAAATGAACGACTGGAACAGCACCTTTTTAAATACTTTTTTTCTATTGCGCAGCGCAGCCGACGCTCCCCGGGTTCAGCATAAATTTGAACGGTCTTTTTATAAATACAACGGTGAAAATTGGGCGAAGTTTAAAAAGCATTATGGCAAAAATGTGTCGCAAACCTATCTGTTGCAGCCCTTTTTGCAAATGCACCTTACCAAAGTATATAATGTAAGCAACGGCCTGAGCGACTCGAGCGACATATCAAGCTCTTATATCCTGGTCGCGCTGGGGGTTTTAATTTTACTTATTGCCTGTATCAATTTTATCAATATTATGCTGGCGCGATCGGTAAAGCGTAACAAAGAGATCGGGATACGGAAAGTTTCCGGCAGTTCAAAACCGCAGTTGGTACTCCAGTTTTTGAGTGAATCGGCCCTTATCACCGCCCTGGCCTTTGTTCCGGCTATAATTATGGTGCAGCTATTTCTGCCCGAATTTAGCCAGCTGGCGGATAAGCATTTTGATATCAGTTATTTATTCCAGCTAAAAATAGTGTTGTTGTTTGCAGGTTTGTGGCTGCTGGTATCGCTGCTGGCCGGTTTCTATCCATCATTTGTGGCCTCGGGCTTCAATCCGGTGCAAACACTTTACGGGCGGTTCAAGCTTTCCGGAAAGAATACGCTCGGCAAATCGCTGGTGGTGCTGCAATTTGTTATTGCGCTGGTGTTGATCATAAGCACAATCGTATTCCAGCACCAATTTAACTTCATGACCCATTCAGACCAGGGCTACGCCACCCAAAATATTGTGCGGGTTGATTTGCCCTGGGGCAAAAAGGCTGAAATGAACCAGATAAAAAATGAACTGGCCAAACGCCCTTTTATACAAATGCTGGGAGCGAAGGCGGGCGATTATAACAAAACCGTGCTGACGGTCAACAAAAAAGAAACCGACTGGACTTATTTTGAGTACATCGACGATCATTACCTGCAGCTGTTAAATATTCCCCTCGTTAAGGGCCGGTACCTGAGCTATAGTAATCCGTCGGATACCATCTCGAATTGCCTGGTGAACGAGTCGTTTGTTAAAACTTATATGGATGCCGGCCACAGCCCGGTCGGACAGATAATTGGTGGCCCTGCAATGGACAAACGGCGCCCCATGCAAATCGTTGGGGTAGTAAAAGATTATCATTCCAATACGTTCAAGAAAAAGATAGAGCCGATGTATTTTGCACTGGATAGAAATGGCGAAACGCTGCATCTTTTTGTCAAGTACCAAACCGGGAAGGCCGCGCAAACCATCGCGGCTATCCAATCATCCGTAAAGGCCGCGCTGCCCTATGATGTGGTTAGCTATAACTTTTTGGACGACTGGAACCGAAAGCTATACGCTGATGAAGAGCAATGGAAAATGATAACCACCTATGCGGCGTTTATAGCCATATTGATCTCCAGCCTGGGCTTATTTGCGCTTACAACGCTGGCTGCCGAACAGCGGGTTAAGGAAATCGGTATCCGCAAAGTGCTCGGCGCAACAGTTTCCAACATTACCGGACTATTATCAGCTTCGTTTTTAAAACTGGTGCTCATCGCATTTGCAATAGCGGTGCCAATATCCTGGTATTTGATGAACAAATGGCTGCAGGCTTTTGCCTACCGGGTTACGTTAAACTGGTGGATATTTTTGTTATCGGCAGCAGCAACCCTTTTACTGGCGTTTATTACCATTAGCTACCATACTATAAGGGCGGCTATTGCCAATCCGGTGGAGAGTTTGAGAAGCGAATAGGAAACAGTGGGCAGTGGCAGTTTGCAGTTAAAAAGCAGCCAGGACCAATGAACTAATGAACCAGTGAACAAATGAACCATGATAAAAAGCTATATTAAAACGGCATTCCGTTTCCTGCTGAAGAATAAAACTTTCAGCTTCATCAATATTTTCGGCCTGGCGGCCGGCACGCTTTGCTGCCTTTACATTTTGTTGTACGTGCAACAGCAATACAGCTACGATAAGCAGCACAAAGACGTTCAGGACATTTACCGGATCACTACCGACCTGGTATTAACCGGCGACCATCACCATAGCGGCGCTTCATCGCCGCCGATCACACCGGCAATGCGACGGGATTTCCCGGAAGTGCAGAATTACGCACGGGTAGTGAGCACGGATATACTGGGCGCAAAACAGCATTTGCTTCGGTATAAGGAGCAGTCGTTTTACGAAACCGGTGCATTGTACGTCGACTCAACCTTCTTTGATATTTTCACCTACAAGTTTGTGGAAGGGCATCCTGAACACGCTTTGGATGAACCGTATGATATGGTATTGCTGAAGTCTACCGCCGAGAAACTTTTCGGCCGCGAAAGCGCGGTTGGGAAAATGGTAAACATCGATGACGCCTATGGCAAGCACGATTTTAAAGTTACCGGCGTGGTTGACGAAAGCCTGGGCAAATCGCATATCGAGGGCAATATGTTCATTACGATAAAAAGCGGGCCGGTTGGCAACTCTATTTCCAATATTACGGAATGGGCCGGGAATAATTTTTTGTTTGCATACGTTAAGCTCCGGCCGGGTACCGAGCCGTTAGCGCTGGAGAAAAAACTTCCCGCATTTTTAAACAAATACGCCGCCGACCGGCTGAGGGCTTTCGGGATGCAAAAGCAATTGCATCTGCAGCACGTTACCGAAATACATACCACATCGGGTTATGAAGTAGAGCTTACTAAAACAACAAGCAGTTCATTCCTGTTGATACTTGTTGTCATTGCCGTATTAATACAGGTGATCGCCTGCATCAATTTTATGAACCTTTCAACCGCGCGGGCATCCAAGCGGGCCAAGGAGGTTGGCGTCCGAAAAGTGATCGGCGCTGGCAAATACGACCTTATAAAGCAATTTTTGGGCGAGTCGTTTTTACTTGCGTTTATCGGTGTTATCATCGCTTTGCCGCTGCTTTATTTCTTCATGCCGTATCTTAATGACATTACACGCGCCGATATCCAAATGGGCTTTTTTGCCGATTACCGCCTGTGGCTGATGCTCGCCGGCCTGGTATTGGTAACCGGGTTTTTGGCCGGCAGCTACCCAGCCTTTTATTTGTCGAACTTTGAGGCGATAAAAGTTATCAAAGGCAATTTCAGCAGCCGCATTTCGGCTACAGGCATACGCAAATCGCTGGTGGTTTTCCAGTTTGTGTTGTCAATCGTGATGATCACCGGCATTATTATTATTTACAGCCAGCTTAATTTTATTAAATCAAAAGACCTGGGTTTTGACAAGAACCAAAAGTTGGTCTTTAATTTTTATACCAACGATGCGCAGGGCAAAATGCCGGCGCTTGCCAATGATTTAAAGTCGCTTGCCGGCGTCAAATCTGTTACCAGCGCTGATAATTACCTGAGCCAGTTTATACTGCACGATCATGGCGTTTACCCGGAAGGCGGTGATATGGCCCATGCCATCGACGCGCAAAACATAGCCTGCGACGAGTTTTTTGCAAAAACCAACGGCATTAAAGTGATCAGCGGCAGGGATTTTATGAAAGGCGACTCCAACAAGGTGCTTATCAATCAAACGCTGGCCAAACGGCTTGGTCTTAACCCCCAAACCGCCCAGGGTGTAAAATTGTATCAAAGATATGATAACAAACCTGCAACCTTTGTGACCGTCGTGGGCGTGATGAAGGATTTTAATTATAATTCGCTGCACGACCCGGTAAAAGCTTTTATGCTGGTTTATGATGGTAACCCCGGCGATTTTTCGAGCATGATCGTATCGGTAAACAGCAGTAATTACAGCCAGCTATTGAGAACGATCAACGCCGTGTGGACAAGGGATATGCCTGCTACGCCGTTCCAATATGCTTTTTTGGACGACGAGGTGCAAAAGCTGTATGAAGGCGAGACCATCATTTCGCATATCATTAACTCATTCACCTCGATAGCCATTATCATTTCCTGCTTGGGTTTGTTCGGCCTTGCCGCGTTCAGCGCCGAACAGCGCAAAAAGGAGATCGGCATCCGCAAGGTTTTGGGTTCAAGCGTGAGCGGTATTGTAAGTTTATTGTCGAAGGACTTTTTGATACTGGTGGGTATTTCGTTCATGATCGCGACGCCTATTGCCTGGTATTTTATGAGCCATTGGTTTTTACAGGGATTTGCCTATCGCATACCATTAAGCTGGTGGATGTTTGCCCTGGCCGGCGTGCTGGCAGTGGCTATAGCGTTGATAACCGTGAGCTCGCAAGCAATTAAGGCTGCTTTGATGAACCCGGTGAAGAGCCTTAAAACGGAATAAGTAGCAGTGGCAGTTGGCAAAAAAAACAAATATAAATCGGTGAAATCATTCCATAATCGGTGAAATCCCAGAAAAAAAATGATAAAAAACTATTTAAAAACCGCCTGGCGGAGCCTTATTCGCAACAAAAGTTATGCTGCGATAAATGTTACCGGTTTAACGGTGGGTATAGCCGCCTGTCTGCTTATCTTCCTGGTTGTACATTTTGAGACCAGCTTTGATAATTTCCACAAAAAGAAGGACAGTATTTACCGCGTATTTACTGTTTCAAAAACGCCTCAGGGCATCACGTACAATTCAGGTGTGCCGATGCCAATTGGTGAAGGGCTTCGTTTGGATTACCCTAACTTGCTTGTCGCTTCGATATTTAAAACAGATAAGCAGATAACCGTGCCCGGTAATAATGCTCAAACTGCAAAGAAGTTTGATGAAGAAAACTTATTCTTTGCCGAGCCTCAATTTTTTGATGTATTCGATTTCGACTGGATGGCCGGCGATAAAAGACGTGCGCTAACCGAGCCAAATACGGTTGTTCTGACGCAAGGGGAGGCTGAAAAATATTTCGGCGACTGGAGACAAGCGATGGGCAAGACCATAGTTTATGAGAATAAAAAAGACTTGAAAGTTACCGGGGTACTCAAGAACATGCCAGCAAATACTGATATGCCGCTCAAAGTAGTCGTTTCTTATGCCACGTTAAAAACCACTGACTTCAAGGGCGGCCTTTCGGATTGGGGTGGGATACTTAGCTATCATTACTGCTTTGTGGTGTTGCCGGCTAATATGACGGCAAGCCAGTTCAATCATAACCTGGATGTTTTTGTTAAGAAGCATAAACCGGCTGAAAGGGTAAATGACGGTTTGAGGGTGATACCGCTAAAAGAAATGCACTACGATGCGCGGGCAGGTGTATTTAGCGGACATACCTTTAGTAAAGAATTGATCAGGACTTTGAGCCTGATCGGTTTGTTTCTGCTCACTATTGCATGTGTCAATTTCATCAACTTAGCCACCGCACAAGCGGTTAATCGCTCAAAAGAAGTCGGCATCAGAAAAGTATTGGGTAGCGGCCGCATCCAACTGATGTCGCAATTCATTAGTGAAACATTTATAATTACCTTATTTGCCATTGCAGCAGCGCTTACCCTGGCCGAATTGGCTTTGCCGTTCCTTAATCAAATACTCGACATTAAACTTGACCCAGCCTTTTGGAAAGATACTGTTGTTTTGACTTTCCTTGCAGTGCTGGTTTTGGGCGTTACCCTGTTGTCGGGGTTTTATCCGGCTTTGGTATTGTCAGGATTTAATCCGATAACCGCGTTAAAAAGCAAAGTTTGGATCGGTAAAACAAACGGTATTTCGTTACGCCGTGCATTGGTTGTGCTGCAATTCAGTATCGCCCAGGTATTGCTGATCGGCATGCTGGTCATCGTCAATCAAATGAATTATTTTAAAAACCATTCACTGGGCTTTGATAAAGACGCCGTTCTTACCCTTCCTGTTCCATCAGACAGTATCAGTCATACCCGTTTAGATGCCCTGCGCAATCAGCTGATGGAACAATCCGGTATCATAGGGGTGAGCTATAGTTATGCGACCCCCTCCGACGACGGTAACTGGATGATGAATTTTAAATTCAATAATTCGGGTAAAAAAACGGATTTCTACGCCAGTCTGAAATGGGCAGATGCAGATTATTTTAAACTCTACGGTTTGAAATTTATAGCGGGCAGACCTTACGATAACGCCAACCAGGTGCGCGGCTATGTGGTCAATGAAACACTTTTAAAAAAGCTGGGGGTGCGGGATCCAAAGGATGCTATCGGGAAATATATCAAAATATGGGATGACAAGACCAAATATGCGCCAATCGTTGGTGTGGTGAAGGACTTTAATGTTTCATCATTGAAGGAGGCAATTGCCCCCGTTATCATGAGTTCATGGAGCGATGTTTACGGAACAATGAATGTGAAACTACGCCCCGGCAACATTAAAAAATCGATGGCATCCATTGAAAAACTGTGGAACGACGCTTTTCCTGACTATGTGTACGAATACCAGTTCCTGGATGATAAAATAGCACAATTTTATGTGCATGACGAGCAGCTTTCTACCCTGTATAAGATATTTGCAGGCATCGCCATTTTTATATCCTGTTTGGGATTATATGGGTTGGTTTCGTTTATGACGGTACAGCGTACAAAAGAAGTAGGTATCCGCAAGACGCTGGGCGCATCCGCGACCAATATTGTTTACTTGTTCTCAAAAGAATTTACTGTGCTTATTTTAGTCGCTTTTGCCGTTGCGGCCCCTGTGGGATGGTATTTTATGAATAAATGGCTGCAATCCTTTACTTATAAAATCAACTTGGGGCCGGGGATATTTATATTCGCTATTACGGCATCTGTCATAATTGCGGGGCTAACGGTTGGGTATAAAGCTATAAGGGCCGCCCTGGCAAACCCGGTGAAGAGTTTGAAGACGGAATAGAATGTCTGAACCTGGATTAAGCTGATTGAGGTGATTAACCTGATAAGAATGATCAGCGAAATAAGATCAATCAGCTTAATCCAGGTTCAGATAACTGCCGCCTAAAGTGAATGACCCTGTTTCTTCAAATACTCCGCCATTACCCGTATCAGCTGGCCGTCCGAATAAGGCTGCCAGCCATGGCCGCCGCGTTCGCCGTAGGTGAATGAGCCGCCATAATAGGGGTTCGTGGTTTTGGTGAGGAAATCTTCCATGTCGTACACGCCGAAGTTTAGGAAAAAGTCGTCGTTACGTCCGCAGAAAACATTGAGTTTACCTACCAATTTTGGCCCGACTGTGGCCCAATTTTTTTCGAGGTAATAGCGCAGGTCGTAGTGGTCCTTCCAGTAACGGGCTACCGAAGTGTCAATCACGCCAGTCGATTTATCAAACAGCGGCTTAAAGTAGCCATCATTGCCTACCGGGCCAAAAACGGCGCTCCAAATGTCCAGTTGTCCGCCCGAACGGCCTTTGGTACCGTTAACCAGTTCCATGGTGTTACGCTGCTGCTGGGTGAGCCGGGCTTCGCCAGTAACATGGTCGCGGGTATTTATCGTGGGAACTTTATACCATTCGTGCTGCTTATAAAAGGCGTTTTTATCTTCATAAACATTGATGCCTTCCACATTCCTGAAGTCAAGCGGATCAGGATACAAACTCCACGTACCTCCATAAAAATCGGGGTAAAACACCTGTAGCGCGAATGATTCCCAGCCACCGGTAGAGCCACCGGTTAATAAACGCGCCCAGCCTTCAGGGATACATCGGAATTGCTTTTCTATTTCCGGGATCAGCTCCTGGTGTATAGCATCTCCATAAGGGCCATTATTGGCGGTGTTGACCGCATAAGAGTCGTCAAAATAGGGGGTAGGGTGATTTAACTTTATGGCGATAAACGCCGGGAAACCATCCGATGTCCAATCTCTATAAAAATCATTTTTTGGGTCATCCCAAAACCAGAAAGGCGCCGCCAGCGAAAAATGATCTTCCTGGTAAATGGTTGGATAATGTTTGCCGGGGTTCTCGCCATATCCTTTTGGCAAAAGGATGGTTGCGCCGATATAAATAGGCTGCCCCCAAAATTTACTTAGCAACTCGCTCTTTATTTTAATACGTTTCACCCATTTGGTATCTGCAGGCACCTTGATTGGTGGCATTACCTCGTCGGTTTCCAATTTTATCGATTGATTCTGATCCTGGTTGATAGAAACTTTTACCACCTTGCTGTACAAATTACCCGGCGAAATGCGCCAGTCCTGGCCTTCCCACTGGTCGTTATGCATCCACAGCGTATGCCCGTCCGATCGTTTAAACTCGGTGTATTTACTCAAAACGGCCTGCACATAGTATTCGCCTGGTGGGACATCTTTCAAATTATTTATCGGGTAGCCGAGTATCGACCCATCGATCACTACTTCCTTTGAAGGCTGCAGGTTTTCAAAATCGACCCCGAAAAACTGCGTGCCATAGCGGCCAACCTGGAACCGGGGTTGAAGACTGTCAGTTCGTGAGATAGCCAGGAACATGCGTCCGGTAAGCTGATGGTCGCTCACCGCGGCCGGAAAAGATATTTTAAACTCAAGTTTTCCTTTGTCGGTGGATTGGGCCCCGGCGATCGATAGCCCGATAAATAGAAACAGGCAAGTGGCAGCAAGTAATTTTGATTTCATGGTGAGGTCGTTAATATTGGCCCAGCAATTTACACAGCATTTTTTAATTAATATTAAACGATCAGTATTGTTACACCAAAAATTGCAGCATAAATTGTATAATTGGAGCCCGATTTATCTCACAATGAAAAAATTTAGCCTGATCGTTTTATTTATGGCAACCTATTTTGCAGCAGGTGCGCAGGGAAGTACCCAAACGGCGCCCACCCGGACTATTTTCGCCTACGGCGGCGGCTATAGCAAGGAGACACTACGCTATATTATCAAGCTAACTAAAAAGGAAAACCCCAGGATATGTTTCATGCCTGCGGCTTCCGGTGATAACCCCTCAGCCATTTTAAATTGGTATGCCGCCTGCGAAGACCTGCCCATGCGGCCTTATGTTCAAAATGTTTTCGTCGCCTCATACACCAGCCCGAAAACATTTGAGGAGGTTTTGCTAAGTATGGATGCAATAGTAGTTGGCGGCGGTAATACGCTCAATATGATAGCGATATGGAAAGCCCAGGGCATTGATACGGTACTACGTAAGGCTTATGATAAAGGCATAGTGCTTTGCGGCGGCAGCGCCGGCTCGTTATGCTGGTTCCAGGGTGGAACTACGGACTCACGGCCGAAGGATTTGTCTATCGTGCAGGGCCTCGGTTTTATCCCCACCAGCCATTGCCCGCATTACCATAGCGAACCTTTGCGCAGGCCGTTGTATTTCGAAAACATTGTAAAGGGCAAACTAAGCCCGGGTTACGCCATCGACGATAAGGCGGGTATCGTTTTTGAGAATGAGAAGTATGTGAGGTCGGTATCCGTTGACGATAAAGACAACACCTACTACGTTTCGCTGGTAAACGGGCAGATAGATGAGAAACTTTTGCCGGTGGCAGAGATTTTGAAATGAAGAATTTTGAATTCCGACCCCGATTGCTATTGGGATTCCATTTCGAATTTGCTTAAGCAAATCAGACTTTGTTTTTAAAACCAGCTTTTGGGTATATCAAACCACGCCTTCGCGTTTTCGCAGGAACCACTCCATGGAAAGCAATAAAAGGATCAGTACAAAAACCCATTTCACGTCGATGATCTCGTTAAACCGTTTGTCCTCGTAAACTACGGTTTTGATGTTCTCGTTTTTACGGATCAGGTCGGCCAGGCGGTTTATTTGGTTCGGATAAAGCATCTGGCCGCCGCTTTGTTTGGCAATGGTATTTAACAACTGGTGATTTGCCGCGCTTTGACGCATTTCCAGGTTCAATGGCTTTATGCTGAGTTGCCCGGTGGCTGTGAATGGCTTATCGCCGAGTTTTGTGTATGCGGCATAGTTGTACTCTCCCACCGGCAACGTTCCGGCGTCCAATTGATAGCTTTGATTATTGCGGGTGAACAGGAAGCTGTAGCTTTTGCCCGCATCGCTTTTCAGGTCTATCTTTACATCGGGCGTGTTAACCAATTCAAGCGCGTCATTATATAATTCAGCATTAAGCAAAACATTTTCACCCTCGTCAAAAACCCGTTTGGATGGGTACACGATAAATCTTTGGCGATTGGCGTTGGCGGTTAAATACTGCACGCCTTGTGCAAACAGCTCGTCTAAGGCATGGTGATTACCAAAAGCTTCATACTCGGCCAGGCGCCAGCGCCACAGGCCTTCGCCGGTTAGTACGCCGGTGCGCTGCCCGCCCTCATCAGCAAAAGTCAATAGCGGATAGGATGTTTCTACATTGCCTATCTTTTGTTTCAGCAGGGTACTTCCGGCCGGCGGCGTACTATAGCTGCCATAGGGCGCCAACAACGGCGGAAAAAAGGCTATCTTTTTTCGTGAGGAATCCGACAAAGTAAAATCGGTAAAGTCCGCTGTGGGCTGGGCGAAAACCTCCTGCATTTGATCCTGCCCGGCGCTGATTTGCAGCAGTTTTTGGTCCTGGTCAAAGGCCTGCAAATTGCTTTGTGCGCCCAAAACATACCAAACGGGTACTTTAGCCTTTAAAAAACTTTGCAGGATATTATTCCCCGTTGCCGTAACCTGGTACAGGATCACCAGGCTGTAATCTCCGGGCTTAACAGATGCAGCCAGTTGCGACAAAAGGCTGGCTTTAACCTCGTAATTTTTATTACTTTCTATCGACTGGCGAATTACGCTGATATCCGGGTGAGGCCCCTCATATAACAGCAATACCTTTTGCTTCGCGTCCAGCACATCTATATAAATCGTTTCGGTGTTGTTTTGGGTGGACAGCTCGTTACTTACCGGCGCTATGCTGATGGTGAACTTGCGTGTTCCTTTTTTATCCGCGTTTAGTTTAAGCGGAACTACCTGGTGAAAATCGTTTGAATTGATATTTATACTTTGCGCGGCAACTTGCCGGCCATCTTCGGTGACGCTCAGGCGCATGGCCTCGCCTTTGGCCTGGTACGCTTCGGCCAAAACTTCTATCTCAAAATCGTCCCCTAAAAAAGCGGTTTTGTTATAGTTTACGTTTCCGATCAGCAGGTCGCGTTTGGCTATGGTATCGCCTTCGGCAATCGTATAAATCGGCGACTTAAAATTTTTGGCTTCGTATTGCGGGTCAGTGCCCTGGTTATAAAGGCCATCGGTAGCCAGTATAACAGCTCCAATATTTTGGTTCACAAAGCGGTCGTTCAGTTGCTTTAACGCACCGGCAATATCAGTTTGCTTACCTGTAAAATCTTTGGTAAGGCTGTCCGCAACGTCACGGTTAAAGTGAAATTCGCGAACATCATAGTCAGCGCCCAGTTGTTTTTTTAGCGAGGAAAGATTATCCACAACCGATCCCAAATCGTCCTTGCTAAACATTTTAACAGATTGCGAATTATCCTCTGCAATCAGCACCAATGGCTTTTGAGGGTTATAACTCACCGACTTAGCCAGCGGCGAAAGCAGCAGCAAGGCAATCACAGCAACGACAAGCGCACGAAAAACAGCTAATAAAATGCGGAATCTTTTATCCAGGTTTACCGGTTTGCGGTACAGTAGCCAGGCATACAATATACCCAGCGCGAGGCAGGCAGGCACCCACCATCCCGAAACTGTTCCCCATGTAATTGAAAATAGAAACTGCATAAAGTTTGCGTACTAAAATATACGCATTACGATGACTTGCAAAATGCAAAATTATTGTGAGAAGCCGTTAGTTGGTCAGAATTAAATACCTTTATTCATTATGTCGTTCTCAATCTGTCCGAAATGTAAACAAGAAAGCTTTCTGTGGACTGCAGACGGCGAGCCATCTGAAATAACAACCTGGCATTGCGGTAATTGTGGTTACGATGCAACTGAAAATGAATTATTGGATCCGGTACAAGATTGTCCTACTTGTGGTAAAAAAACTTTGTGCCGACTTAAGGACGATGAAAACGTATACTGGTGGTGCGAAAATTGCGACCGGATTCAAATTGGAAAATAATAAATCCGAAATCGTAAATCGTAATTCCGAAATCCTACAACATTCCCCCATCCACCGGTATTACCTGCCCGGTAATATACGATGCCATATCCGAAGCCAAAAAAACGCAGCAATTGGCCACGTCTTCGGTTTCGCCGCCGCGTTTTAGCGGGATGGCCTGCGCCCAGCCTTCAACCACTTTGGGATCCAGCACCTCGGTCATTTCAGTTTTGATGAAGCCGGGGGCAACTACGTTGGTACGTATGTTGCGCGATCCCAATTCTTTAGCTATTGATTTTGAAAAACCGATAATACCCGCTTTGGAGGCGGCGTAGTTAGATTGCCCTGCATTGCCCTGTACACCCACTACCGAACTCATATTGATAAACACGCCGTTACGGTTCTTCATCATTATTTTGGATGCCGCTTTGGTTACATTGAAGATTGATTTCAGGTTTACATCCATTACTTCGTCCCATTGCTCTTCACTCATGCGCATCAGCAGGCCGTCTTTGGTGATCCCGGCATTGTTAACTACAATATTTAAAGTGCCAAAATCGGCAACAATATCATTGATCAGCTTTTCCGCTTCGTCAAATTTTGAGGCATCGCTGCGGTAGCCTTTTATTTTGGTGCCATAGCTTTGCAGTTCCTCTTCTAAAGCCAGGCCTTTTTCAACGGATGACAAATAGGTAAAGGCCACATTTGCGCCATGCTCGGCAAATTTTTCAGCAATTTTACGGCCGATGCCTTTGGACGCGCCGGTAACCAACGCGGTTTTTCCTTCTAATAATTTCATGTTTACTTAGTACGATTTCGGGGGGTGAAGATAGGGAAATTAGTCCGAATCCCGATAGCTATCGGGACGGAAAAGTCCGAAAGTAATTGCCGGAATTGAAACCTGGAATGTTCAAAAGACTATACTATAACAGGAGCTACCCTCTTTGCGCCGCAGGCGAAGAGAGGGTCGAGCATCCGCCTTTAGGCGGAGCGCTCGGGGTGAGTCAACCCGGCGGACATTACCGTTAATGCATTAGCGCTAATGTCCGCCTGGTTGACTCACCCGAACATCGCTTCGCTCGTTCACCCTCTCTTCCGCAAGCGGGAAAGAGGGGAAAGCAACGTTTCGAAACAGCTTATTGGATGGAAGCAACCTGTTCATTTTTCTTCAGCCAAACGGCGCCATCGGGCTTTAGTTCCAGCAGGTCTATCGGCTCGCCTACCGTAAGCGGTTGCTTCCGGGCTTCCAGTTTAACCAGGTCTTCAACATATAAGGCCGGGTTCTGCAGCATGGTTTGTTTGGAGGGCAGTTCTTCGGGCCGTGCTTCATCAATATCTTTTGAAATGCCGATCACGGTAATATATCCTACCGGCAGCACCTCGTAGCTTACTACGGGCTTACCTTTTTTTAAACACACCCTGAACTGAACATCCTGTACCCTGGGCTGCTTATCAACAAAGTCAAAAAAGGCTACTTCTGCAAGGCCGTTAGTCAAAAAGTTATGCAGTATTTCGGGCTGAAATTTTTTCGCTTCCTCCATCAGTCCCTGGTACTTTGCCGTCATGGCCGCACCGAAAGTTTTTATAGCTGCATCAGCGTCGGTACTGTTTGCAAGCGCATTATTTGCGGCTTTTAGCAAACCAGCGTCATCAAACCCGGAAATGGCAAACCAGGTATCGCCCACGTTGTGGATTTTGCAGATCGCCTCGTTTCTTGTTTTGTCGCTGTCAAGGAAAAAAGTTCGCCGGCTATCCGCAGCAATGTAAATGTGGCCGTTGGGCGCTATGTAAATGGCAATACAAGTTGAGAACCCGTTTAGCGACGCGAGAACCAGCAGACCGGTTATTAAAAACTTATTCACTTTAATTTTACATGAAGTTAATAAATAATTAACATTAAAACTAAATAATTTAGAAAAATTCTAACCTGGTCTTCTCCATTCATATACCCCTGTTCCGCATTTACAGGAAATATTTCCGTATTTGTTACTAAGGGAATGGCGCTAAAGCTTATAGTGGCATTTTGTGGTCGATAAGTTTGAAACTATGAATATTTTAACCGTAAAATAATTGCAGCCACCCTCTTTCCGCGAAGCGAAGAGAGGGTCGACCAGCGAAGCGTAGTCGGGGTGAGTCAACCCGGCGGACATTGGCGCTAATGCATTGGCGGTAATGTCGCTCGGCGCCGACTCACCCTGCCATCGCGTTGCTCGGCATCCCTCTCTTCCGCAAGCGGTAAAGAGGGACAAGGAATGTTTCGAACGAAACCCATCGCTTTGCAGATCATTGTCCGGTATATTTAAGAGATTACCCTATTTGTTACGGTTATTATTTGCTCATAAACCTTACTTTTATATTGCCATGAGAAGAAACTTACGCCTTTCCGTTTTAAGCCTGGTTTTGCTGCTGACGAGCCGCGTCGCTTCCGGGCAGTATCAATATCCGTTTCAAAACCCTGCCCTGCCAACCGAAGACCGGATAACCAACCTGCTTTCGCTAATGACGTTGGAAGAAAAGGTGAATTGCCTTAGCACCAACCCCTCTGTGCCGCGCCTTGGTGTAAAAGGAACGGGGCACGTGGAGGGCCTGCACGGCCTGGCAATGGGATTGCCCGGCGGCTGGGGACGAAAGACGCCCGTACCGACCACCATTTTTCCGCAATCCATTGGAATGGCTGAAACATGGGACCCTGTGCTTTTGCAACAAGCCGGCGCGATAGAAGCTTTTGAAACACGTTATATGTTCCAAAGTGAAAAATACCATAAGGGCGGACTGGTAGTGCGCGCACCAAATGCGGATATCGGCCGCGACCCGCGCTGGGGCCGTACCGAAGAATGTTATGGCGAAGACGCTTTTTTTAATGGCACCCTGGTGGTCGCCTATATCAAAGGACTACAGGGCAACGATCCGAAATACTGGATGACCGCCGCCCTGATGAAGCATTTTTTGGCCAACAGCAACGAGAACAGCCGCGACAGCAGTTCATCGGATTTTGATGAGCGCCTTTTCCGCGAGTATTATTCCGTACCCTTCCGGATGGGCGTTGAACTAGGCGGGTCGCGGGCTTATATGGCCTCGTATAATAAAGTAAACGGCATACCGCAGGCGGTCAGCCCGATGCTGAAAAATGTTACTGTTGATGAATGGGGCCAAAACGGCATTATTTGTACCGACGGCGGCGCTTACCGGCTGCTGGTAACGGCGCATCATTATTATAAAACCCCGGCCGAAGCAGCGGCAGGATGCATCAAAGCAGGCATTAACCAATTTTTAGATAATTATAAGGCTGGTGCAAACGATGCGTTGAAACAGGGACTGATCACCGAAGCGGATATTGACCAGGTATTGCGGGGCGATTTCCGGGTGATGATCAAACTCGGGCAACTCGACCCACCGGCCATGGTGCCTTACGCCGAGATTGGCAAAGGGCCGGAGCCATGGCTATCGCAAAAGAACAGGGATTTTGTAAGGCTGATCACCCAAAAATCCATTGTGCTGTTAAAAAATGAAAACAGTTTTTTGCCGCTGGATAAAAATAAAATCAAGTCTATAGCTGTGGTTGGCCCGCGGTCGGAGGAAGTTTTGCAGGATTGGTACAGCGGCACCCCGCCTTATAGCGTCAGTATTTTGGAGGGAATAAAAAACAAGCTGGGCGCTGGTGTTGCGGTAAGTCACACCACCAATAGTAACCTTGCTATTGCCATGGCCAAAAGCGCAGAGGTGGTGGTGGTTTGCCTGGGCAATAACCCAACGGGCAACCTGGGCTGGAAAAAGGTGGACGGCCCCAGCGAAGGCCGCGAAGCGGTCGATAGGGAAAGTATCTCATTGGATACCGCGCAGGAATCACTCATCAAAAACCTGTATAAGGTAAACCCGCGCATCGTTTTGGTGATGGTAAGCAATTTCCCGTATGCAATTAACTGGGAACAGGCTAATATACCAGCGATCGTGCACGTTACCCATTGCAGCCAGGAACAGGGCAATGCCCTGGCCGATGCTTTGTTTGGAGACATTAACCCCGGCGGCAGGCTGGTACAAACCTGGCCCGACTCCTTATCCCAACTGCCACCCATGATGGACTATAACATCAGGGATGGCCGCACCTATATGTATTTTAAAGGCAAACCCCTCTACTCTTTCGGCTTTGGGTTGAGCTATACCACTTTTCAATACAGCAACTTAAAAACCAGCGCCGATAAACTGGATAAAAACGGCGAGCTAACTGTCAGCGTCGATATAAAAAACACCGGCACCCGCACCGGTGATGAAGTGGTGCAGCTGTACGTAAAACACCTCAAATCAAAAGTAAGCCGGCCTCTGGAAGAACTGAAAGGCTTTAAACGCATTACCCTAAACCCCGGCGAAACGCAAACGGTTGATATAAAATTGGCGGCATCATCACTGGCCTATTGGGATGTGGCGAAGAAAAGCTTTTTGGTGGAGAAAGAACCGGTGGAAGTGATGATGGGGAGTTCATCGGCGGATATTAAAGGGGAGAAGGAGATTGAGGTGAGGTAGTATCATTCCTAACAAGTATTTTAATTGTTCATAACACTATAAATATAAAATCATTACATGGGACTGTTTGACGTATTTAAAAAAAAGTCAAAGATCATTCAACCGTCAGAATCTGAGCGACTCGAGAATTTTCCCGAGATGTTGACGGTAAAGCTCTTGTTTGAAAAAAAACCAAACCTTAGCGCCAAAGATATCCTTAAGGAATTACAGCAATATTTCGATCAGGTTGAAAATAATGAAGATATAGGTAATATTAAGTGTTTGATTTTTGCCTTTCCGAATATTCGGATCAACCTGGTTGCTGCTAATATTCCGGCCCAATGTACCGTCTTTATACCTAATGATGACAAGTTAGGAATTGATATACCTGAAGTGGCACTCCAACAAAATTGGCATTGGAACGAAGCAAATGAAAACGTAAAAAAATGCAATTACGAGTTGTTAATAACAGACCTAATGACAAGGACATTGGACTACAAAGAGCGATTAAATTTATATATGAATTTTTTAGTTGCCGTTACAAAAGCAACAAAACCGGATGTAATTTATTCTGTTTGTGGACAAAAATTAATTAAACCGGACCAGTTGTTATTAAATTGGGACGAGGAAAGCAGACGGCAATTATTTTATGCCATTTGTAACGTAAGACTTTATAATATAACTGGATCAGGACACAGAGATATACTGATGGACACTGTTGGACTCGGTGCTTTGGGCTTGCCTGATTTTCAAATCCGATCTTCAACCTTTGAAGCAAATGAAATCGCCTCACTGCTATGGAATTATGCTTATTATATTTATGAAATGGGAGATATTATAGAAACCGGGAATACCCTTGAGGGCGTACAAGCCGGCGGCAAATGGAAATGCGAGCGTAAAGTATCGCCCTTACAACCCGAACGTGTAATTATTGACGTATCTCCTAGTTAAACGTATGTAAAGGAGCAGAGTAAAACACATAACTAATTAGCAAATCCCTCTCTGCAGACACACCTAATTAATGGTTTTGCCATAACAAACAATGTTATTTTGCAATTAATAAACAACGAAGTAACAGACAGTTACTACGGCTGAAACTCCAACCGTGAAATGGCATTCGTTGACAGACTTCCGAAGTTTTAAAAACTTCGGAAGTCTTGGGTTCTTTTTGGCTTTACCTGAATAACAAACAGTCATGTTGATCCCGGACGTCCGGGATCAACACCTTATCATAAAGGTAATCAGCAGACAGGCAGCTAATGTATTGGTTACCTGTCTATGGATCACTTGTCGCTTCGTTACTTAGCGCGTGAGATGCTGATCCGCCAATGGGCGGACAGCAAGACATTTTCTTTTCTTTTTTTGTTGGGGTAAAATGGCCCGTGTCCCCGCGGGGTGTTATTTAGACGGAGGCGGGAAGCGTACCTGATCTTTCTTCTCTTTCGGAGGGCTAACATCTCCGGATGGCATTACATATATACTTGAGGTAATTTTAACTGATCCGCTACACGAACTCATATGACCTTCACTCTGACTAAAAACACCTTCAATCTCGACATATTTTTTATTGTATTTGTTGATCGTAGATAATTTTAAACTATCTCTGTCTATATCAACCCAAAGGCTGTTTTTGTACATTCTATGTTCATAATCTTCTTTATGAATATACAATGCATTACCCTCAAATTCGAGATTTAAAAATCCGGCAACCATTACTGTATCACCTTCATACTTTTCCGGATTGGCGATTAACGTAATAATTGAAATGCCCCGAATATAACGTGGTATTTTAACCACTTTGTTTGCGGCGCCTGAAAGGGCACTGACATTTTTTGATTTTTGATTGCAGGATGCAGTAAGAAGAAACAATAGTATGATTAAGTTAGTTACCTTCATATCAGGTCTGTGTTAATATAATTTACTACTAAACTATTCCCATCATCACCCGATATTCCTCCTTCAACTCCAGCAAACACGCCGCGCACATACAACCTTCATAATTCTCGCTGATATACTGCACTTCGTTCAAATTGAGTTGTACGGTACTGCACTGGCATTTGGTGAAGGAATTTGCCTTGCACTCCATGCTTTTGCCGCAGCGTTCGCATTGTATGATCTCGTGTTTGGTTTGCATGGTACAAAAATAGAACAGGGGCGCTTAATTAAGCACCCCTGCCTGCATTTATTATAATCTATCAGGTTGAAAATTGGTCAAATCTTATTGTAGAGACGCGATACCTCGCGTCTCCTTACGGCGCCTCTGCTTTGCACTGTTCGTTACCTGTCAGCGGAAGACGCGATGTATCGCGTCTCTACAGCGGGTGACCGGACTACGCCGAGCAAGTTACACAGCCTTCTTCCATCGAGCAGCTTGGGCCGGCCGGTATTTCATCGGCAATCTGGTCAACCACTTCGGGAATAACCGGCTCCATGTTTTTGCCGCCCTGGTTCTCAACGGTAAATTTAACCGCCTGCGATGCTGCCTGGGTACGCAGGTAGTACATACCTGTTTTGAGGCCTTTCTTCCATGCGTAAAAGTGCATCGAAGTAAGTTTAGAGGCGTTCGGCGAGTTGATGAACAGGTTGAGCGACTGCGACTGGCAGATATAAGCGCCCCTGTCGGCCGCCATATCGATAATGTTGCGCATCTTTATTTCCCAAACGGTTTTGTACAGGTCCTTGATCTCCTGCGGTATTTCAGCAATATCCTGGATCGAGCCGTTTGCGGTAATAATTTTGTCTTTCATGCTGGTATCCCATAAGCCACGGTTTACCAAATCGCGCAACAGGTATTTGTTTACGATAATAAACTCGCCGCTGAGTACCCTGCGGGTATAAATGTTGGAGGTATACGGTTCGAAACATTCGTTATTACCCAGTATTTGCGACGTAGATGCAGTCGGCATTGGCGCTACTAACAAGGAGTTACGTACACCATGGTTCATCACATCCAGGCGAAGGTTTTCCCAATCCCAGCGGCCGCTGTCAGGTTTTACTTTCCAAAGGTCAAACTGGAACTTTCCTTCTGATAATGGCGAGCCTTTAAAAGTTTCATAAGCGCCTTCCTTAATGGCAAGGTCTTTTGAAGCCGTCATCGCAGCAAAGTAAATGGTTTCAAATATCTCTTTGTTCAATTTCCGGGCTTCATCGCTTTCAAACGGCAAACGCAGCTGGATAAAGGCATCTGCCAATCCCTGCACACCCAAACCGATGGGGCGGTGCCTCAAGTTTGAATATTCGGCCTCTTTAACCGGGTAATAGTTATTATCAATGATCTTATTCAGGTTGATGGTAGCCTGGTAGGTTACCTCGTACAATTTAACATGATCAAACATGCCTCCTATAACGAAACGGGGTAAGGCCAGCGATGCCAGGTTACAAACCGCAACCTCCTTGTCCGAAGTGTACTCGATTATTTCGGTACACAGGTTCGAGCTTTTTATCGTGCCCAAATTTTGCTGGTTCGATTTTCCGTTGGCGGCGTCCTTGTATAACAGGTATGGCGTGCCGGTCTCCACCTGCGAATCCAGGATGGCAAACCAAAGTTCCTGCGCCTTTACCACTTTGCGGGCACGGCCTTCTTTTTCGTATTTGGTGTATAGTTTTTCAAATTCCTTACCCCAGCAATCCGCTAAGCCCGGTGCTTCATGCGGGCAAAACAGGCTCCAGTCTTCATTTGCCTCTACGCGCTCCATAAACAAGTCGCATACCCAAAGGGCGTAAAACAAGTCGCGGGCGCGGTTTTCTTCCTTGCCATGGTTTTTACGGAGGTCTAAAAACTCAAAAACATCTGCATGCCATGGTTCTAAATAGATCGCGAAGGCGCCTTTACGCTTGCCGCCACCCTGGTCGACATAACGGGCGGTATCGTTAAACACACGCAGCATGGGGATAATGCCGTTGCTGGTACCATTGGTACCGCTGATGTAAGAACCTGTAGCCCGTACGTTGTGTATGCTGAGGCCTATACCACCTGCGCTTTGCGAAATTTTTGCGGTTTGCTTTAAAGTATCATATATCCCGTCGATGCTGTCGTCTTTCATGGTCAATAAAAAGCACGACGACATTTGCGGCTTTGGCGTACCGGCATTAAACAGGGTGGGCGTAGCGTGGGTAAACCAGCGTTCGCTCATTAAGTTGTAGGTTTTGATGGCGCTTTCAACATCTTCTTTATGTATGCCGATGGAAACGCGCATAAACAAATGCTGCGGGCGTTCGGCTATCTTGCCGTCGAGCTTTAACAGGTATGATTTTTCGAGGGTTTTAAAGCCGAAGTAGTCAAAGCCGAAGTCGCGGTCGTAAATAATGGTGCTGTCCAGCAGCTCGGCATTTGCTTCGATTATATCCCAAACATCGTCAGCAATCAGCGACGCATCCTTGCCAGTCTTTGGGTCGATATACTCATGCAGCCTGCGCATGGTCTCGGAGAAACACTTGGTGGTGTTTTTGTGCAGGTTAGATACCGCGATACGCGAGGCCAGCAATGCATAATCCGGGTGCTTGGTGGTTAATGACGCGGCCGTTTCGGCAGCCAGGTTGTCCAGTTCGGACGTGGTTACCCCATCAAACAAACCCTCGATCACCTTTTTGGCGACATCAATCGGGTCGACTAAAGCGGGGTTTAAACCGTAGCATAGCTTTTCAATTCTCGCCGTAATTTTGTCAAATTTTACCGATTCCCGTTTTCCGTCTCTTTTAATTACATACATGTTGAGCCCCTCCTGATTTTTCCGCTTTTGGCGGATGTTAACTTAATAAATATACTACTTTTTTTCGAACTTACAAACTTTTAACTAATTTTTTTAGCACAAAAATACTGCTCTAAAAATCCTCGTCCAATGAAAATGCCTTGCTATCCTGGCTGTTCAAAACGCCGCTTTTTTGATAATCCCCAACCCTCTTTTCAAAGAAGTTGGTTTTGCCCTGCAGGCTTATCATCTCCATAAAGTCAAATGGGTTTGATGCGCCATATACTTTGTCATAACCCAATTCGCCCAGCCACCTGTCGGCCACAAATTCAATATACTGGCTCATCATCTTGGCGTTCATACCGATCAGGTTTACCGGCAGCGCGTCCGTTATAAATTCCTTTTCAATTTCAACGGCGTCTGTTATAATACCCGTTGCTTCTTCTTTGGAAAGCTTGTTTTCCAGCATGCTGTACAGCTGGCAGGCAAACTCGCAATGCAGGCCCTCATCGCGCGAGATGAGCTCATTGCTGAAGGTCAATCCCGGCATCAGCCCACGTTTTTTAAGCCAGAAGATAGAACAAAAACTTCCCGAGAAAAATATCCCCTCCACCGCGGCAAAAGCCACCAGGCGTTGTGCAAAGGTGCCATTGTTAATCCACTTTAGCGCCCACTGTGCTTTTTTGCCAACGCAGGGAACCGTTTCAATAGCATGGAACAGCCTGTCTTTTTCAGCTGGATCTTTTATATAGGTGTCGATCAGCAGCGCATAAGTCTCCGAGTGGATGTTTTCCATCATGATCTGGAAACCGTAAAAGCAGCGCGCCTCCGGCAACTGCACTTCGCTCATGAAATTAACGGCCAGGTTTTCGTTAACGATACCGTCGCTCGCCGCGAAAAATGCCAGCACATGGGACACAAAATGACGTTCGCCGTCATTCATCGCGTCCCAATACTTCATGTCGTCGCCCAGGTCAATCTCTTCCGCCGTCCAAAAACTGGCCTCATGCTTTTTGTACATTTCCCAGATTTTTGGATACTTAATGGGCAGTATCACAAAGCGGTCCTTGTTTTCTTTCAGTAATAATTCGGTCTCCTGTGCCATTCTTTGTTTATTTATTGCGCTTCTTTTTGCCCTTAATATTCATTTTATCAGCCGACAGATGGGCAGATAACAATCCCTCAGCGTTAGTTTTTCGTTTTTGTGATTTACTCACCGCTAACACTTTAAGCGATCCTGCTCACCTGTCTTTCCTCAGTATAGTTTAATCAATTTTCTTTGGCTCCCACCTGTTAAAATGGTCGCCCTTTATTCATCACCGGTGCGTTCCGGCGAAGCCGATAGCCCTGAAAGAACTTATAATCAAATATAGGATAAGCCCCCTTAAGGTGTGAATTTTAGTTTTTAACATACCAACCTTTTATAAACAAAAAGGGTGTTGACAAGTGCCAAAAGAGCGGGGTGAGCACGTTAAATTAGTGCATAAACTATGTTAAAAAAAAATAAAGAGGTTTTTTTTGCGTGCTTTTTTGCCATTGCCAACATAATAACAAAATGTCTCCGGAATGAAGCGAAAAACCTGATGCGCCGCGCCAACAAATCGGGCAGGCTTCATCAAATAATCTGGACCTGGCAAGCGACGAAGTTACCGAATTTTAGAAGTTAACCAAATCAAAAGGTATACACAGGGTATACATAATTCAATAAATTAATTCAATAATTAATTTACTAACTATTTGATATTAAGGAGTTTATAAATTAAAAAAGGTTTACACTTAAACAAACGTTTCTAAAAAAACTTGAATGCCCTCCGATAGTATTATACGGCTCTATCCAACCCCTTCTATTTATTCTCCCGGCACAAATTTCATCGACACCGAGTTTACGCAATGCCGTACATTCTTAGGTGTAAGGTATTCTCCCTCAAACACATGCCCCAAATGCGCGCCGCAATTTGCGCAAACAATTTCGGTACGCCGGCCGTCTGCGTCGGGGATGCGCTTAACAGCGCCGGGTATCTCGTCATCAAAGCTCGGCCAGCCGCAATGCGACTCGAATTTTGATTCTGAGGTGTATAAAGGCGTGTCGCACCTTTTGCACACGTATAAACCCTGGGCATGATTATTTAATAACGATCCCGTGAATGGGCGCTCTGTTCCTTTATATAGTATTACCCGTTCTTCGTCGGGGGTTAGTGTGTTGTATTGCATTTCTTAATTAGTGAATTAGTGAATTAGTGATTGATTTTAGCGTTCTCCATCTTACTTAACGCTCGCTTTTATCAGGTCATTGCCGGCTGTAGAGACGCAATATTTTGCGTCTCGAAGACAAATGTTCAGAATATTCCTGTAAGCCGTATGTATAAAACCCTATCTAAGGCATCTTCTTAAATTTCTAAATTGGGTCCGAGACGCAAAATGTTGCCTCTCTACAGTGCTTTGATTTTTAAACAGGCTTTAATATAATAATCATTTCGTCTTTCGGACTTATATAAATTTACGACAATTTAAGCGTACGGAATGTTTGTGGACGGGATGTTTACACAAGGTTGACGATGTTGATTTAATTTGAGGCGAGTTAGTTTCAGCTGTCGAGATTTTCGCCGATATATTTATAGCTCCTCTCAAAATATTTCCTCACCGTCTTGTTCAGGTGATGTTTCCATGAAACATCTTCATTGCGGCAGTGCGCCAGCCAGGCCATGGCGTAGGCGATCATTTGCTCGGGCAGGTAGCCTTTCTTTTGCATTCGCCAGCCCTGGTGACTATTACTCTGCCATTGCGAAAATTTGAAATAGGAATTGGCCCTGAAAATTCCAAAACCAAAGGCAATGCTGGTGAGGTCGGTTAAATGTTCGTCGTTAGTTTCCATGCGATGCTCGCCAAGCAATTTATAATGCGCCAATTCGTGCGACAAAGTGGCTATCACGCCTAACGCATCATTCAGCGTTTCCAGTTCAAGCCATATTTCTTTTTGACCCAGGCCTTTGTCAACATATTGCCCCGCCGATCCCGTCCAGGGGCCTTTTAATTTGGCAGATGGTGTTTCGGTAATTCCTGGTGAATAGGCCTGCGGTTTTTCCGAGTAAAACATCAAATTTATCTCCCAGGGGTCAATGTCCATCAATTCAGCAACCCGTTTAAAAATATATTCGGCATCGGCTTCGGTTCCGCTAAATTTATGGTCGAAATACCGCTTATCGGGGGTGATGGTAGGAAGCGAACGGAGATATTCGTCGCCAAACATATCGGCCAGCAGTTGAAAGCCGTTCTCTATCCATTCCTTGTCGGTTTGCGTTACGGGCAGGTCACTGTTCTTTTGCCAAAACCAAGTAAATTTTTCCTTTTCTTTTGGCGGCGCAGACTCAATTGGTTGATACCAGTCTGCGTTCAGGCTCATTTCCCCGCAGCCGCCCCTGCTTCTCGAACATTGCGTATCTACAAACTGTTTACCACAGCCGGGGCATTTCCCATGTGTCTTAAAGGTATTCCATCTTGTTTGGCATACGTCGCATACCCAAATATCCCCTTCACTGGGTTCCCAACCACATTTAGGGCAACTGACGTGTGTACCTTCGATCATCATCATAAATTATTCTAAAAATAAAAAATTACATTCAAAAGCTTAAGTTTATGGTTTCAAATACCGTGAAATATATCTTTCTTCTAAGCTTTTTATACCTGTCGGGCTTCATTAAGGCTGATAGTAAAAGATTTTCTGCCGCGCCAAAGGCCAATCGCCCAATTGATACGCTCAAAGTCGACACTTCCAAATATGCTATTTTTAATATCGATGAAATTCGCGGTGATTTTTTCCAACTGTTTAAAAAAGACGACGTAGCCACTAAACTATTAAATGAAGATTTTGCAAAAATTGAAGCGCTAACCAGCACGGCAGTAGTGCGTTTTAACAAAACAGAAGAAATACAAAACCAAAGATATATTGAAAAAGAGAAAAGGAAATATCCAAACGTTAAGATAGTTGCGCCAAACCCTGTAGTGGAAAATCCGGCGAATTATTTCAAACAATTAGTTCCTGTTATCAATTCAAACAAAGAAAGAGAGGTTTGGGTGCGTTGTATTTGCCAAAAAAATAAAAATGAATGGAAAAATGATATCTCGCTGGTTGCGGACGGAGGAAGCTGTTATTTTAACCTGAAAATTAACTTGACCAAAAATACTTATTCAGATTTCGCCCTTAATTGAATAAAAAAATCCCAGCCATATTCTAACCGGGATTCATTTATTTTGAAACGAAAGCAAACCTTTTACCTTTCACCTTCCTCGTCCGCCATAGCTTTAGCGACGGCGGATTAACCTAATTTAGCCAATTCCTCCGCCATGGCCGCGCCGATCTCGGCCGGTGATTCCACCACGCGGATGCCGCATTCGCGCATGATCTTCATTTTGGCGGCTGCGGTGTCATCTGCGCCGCCTACGATGGCGCCCGCATGGCCCATGCGGCGTCCCGGAGGCGCTGTCTGGCCGGCGATGAAACCTACTACCGGTTTTGTTCCGTTTGCTTTTATCCAGCGGGCTGCTTCGGCTTCCATGCCGCCGCCGATCTCGCCGATCATGATGATGCCATGGGTGTCAGGATCGTTCATTAATAGTTCTACAGCCACTTTGGTTGGCGTGCCGATGATCGGGTCGCCGCCGATGCCGATGGCTGTGGTGATGCCAAGGCCGGCTTTTACCACCTGGTCCACCGCCTCGTAAGTAAGGGTGCCTGATTTGGAAACCACGCCCACATTACCTTTCCGGAAGATAAAGCCCGGCATAATGCCGATCTTGCTCTCGTCGGCCGTAATAATGCCGGGGCAGTTGGGGCCGATGAGGCGGCTGTCTTTATCTGACAGATATTCCTTCACCATGATCATATCCTTGGTGGGGATACCTTCGGTGATACAAACGATAACTTTTATGCCTGCTTCTGCGGCTTCCATTATGGCGTCGGCCGCAAACGGAGGGGGTACGAATATGATGGACACATCAGCGCCAGTTTTTTCAACGGCTTCGGCAACGGTATTAAATACCGGCCTGTCCAGGTGGCTTTGGCCGCCCTTGCCCGGCGTAACGCCGCCAACTACCTGCGTACCGTATTCAATCATCTGCGCGGCATGGTAGCTGCCTTCGTTACCTGTAAAACCCTGAACTATAACTTTGGAATCCTTATTTACGAGTACACTCATTGTGTTTTTGAATTAGTAGGGCAAAGCTAAGTTTTTTGCCCGAATGTCAAACCCTTCTCCTACTAAATTTACATTGAGGTTAGTGATTAGAGATCAGGGATTAGGAGAAGGGTTTTCTATGTTAATCTTTTGTTGTAGAGGGAGATTTTAACCACAGAGACCACAGAGATAAAAACACAGAGAACCACGGCATTTGAATAGTATTTTATTTTTTTTCTCCGTGGTTCTCTGTGCCTTCTCAGCGGACTCAGTGGTAAAAAATTAATCGGATTTAGCACGAGACACCTAATGATTCTGTTCGGACTAATCTCTAATCACCAGCCGCTAATCTCTTCTCGTCAAACTCCCCCTCACTCTTCGCAATGACAATAGTCGCAATCCCATTACCAATCATATTGGTAATGGCCCTGGCTTCCGACATAAAGCGGTCAACGCCCAGTAAAATGGCCACGCCCTCAGCGGGGATAATTTTTATAGCTGCCAGGGTTGAGGTTAAAATAATAAAGCCGCTGCCCGTTACGCCCGCTGCGCCTTTTGAGGTGATCATCAGGATGCCTATGATGGTGATCTGCTGCCAGATGGTAAGCGGAATATGAAATACCTGCGCCAGGAAGATAACGGACATGGACAAGTAAATCGTCGTTCCATCCAGGTTAAACGAATACCCTGCGGGGATAACCAACCCGACCACCGATTTGGAGCAGCCGAATTTCTCCATTTTATGCATCATGGCCGGCAGTACTGATTCAGAGGACGACGTACCCCAAACCACCAGTATCTCTTCTTTAATAAAACCCAGGTATTTCCAGAAACTGAATTTATAGAGGTAGCAAATGAGATGAAGCACCCCGAAAATGAAAAATATGGAGGTTAAATAAACCGAGCCCATCAGTTTCATCAATGGTTCCAGTGTTTTAAGTCCATAAGTACTGATGGTATAGGCCATGCCACCGAATGCCCCCAGGGGCGCCAAACGCATCACCATCCGCATGATGTTGAAGAATACTTTTGACAAGGTTTCGAAAAAGCTTGTCACCGGCTGCCCGGTTTCGCCCAGCATGCTGAGGGCAAAGCCAAAAAGGATGGCAAAAAACAGGATCTGCAAAATATCGCCGGCCGCGAACGCATTAAATATATTGGACGGTATGATGTGCGTTAAAAAATCGAGCCAGTGCATATCGGCAGCCGCCTTTTGATAAACGGCCAGCTTCGAAGTGTCCGCTGCCACTTTACTCACCACCCCCTCGCCCGGGCGTACAACATTGGCGACGATGAGGCCGATGATAAGTGCACAAGTGGATACGATCTCGAAATAGAGCAATGCCTTGCCTCCAACCCTGCCTACTTTCTTCATATCGTTCATACCGCCGATGCCCAGCACGATAGTGAGGAAAATGATCGGGTGGATCAGCATCGTGATCAGGTCGATAAACTTTTGGCTGATGATCTTCGCCGTTGGCCCTATCGACGGAAATAGAAAACCGGCGGCAATGCCCAAAATAATTCCGCTGATGACCTGGAAGTTGAGGTTGGTAATAAGTTTCTTCATGCAAATAGTTTACGTCTAAAAGTAAATATAAAAGATAGCATATCAGCGGCTGTAAAATGAAAGCGTCCGGCCGTTTCCAGGTACTGATACCCCAGAACGGACGGACGCCTTAGCTTATTGTTTTTTCCGGTTTAACTAACCGCGCCTGTTATCAGGTTAACGTTATAAGTATTGCCGTTAATAACTACCACGGCTAAATGGTTACCCTTGAAAGTAATTGTTCCCTGGTAGTTCCAAACGCCTTTTGGGCCTGTTCCGCTGGTGTTGAATGTTGCCGATCCGCTTACAACATCGCCGAGTGTTGGGCTAAAAATAACTGAAGTGAGCGTATAGTCAAAAACTTCGGTGCCGCTTCTTTTTGAACCGGTATTGTACTGGTAGCTGCCGCTTGAATTTAATGAGCCGTTAAGCGTCAAATTCGCGTTCGGATCGGTATAGTTTAAGCTGGCCAGCGTTAAATTTTCAGCCACTTTGTAACTCAAATTGAGGCTGGGGCTTGTTAAGGCGATGGTCAGATTATCAGCGGTACTAAAGCCGGAAACCACATTATTGGTGCAGGCAAAGCTGAATTTGAATGTGCCGCCAATTGTTGCCGAACCGCCATTCGCTGTACCGGTAAAACTCATGGTGGTATCTACCACTAAGCTGCAATCCGGGTTGGTTAAAGTTTGCAGCACTTTTCCTTTAGTGTGCACGGCAAAAGTTGTTGGCGAGCTTAAACCGCCCGACAAATCAACCCCCAGGCCGCCAAACAACGATTGGTCGATATTAAGGGCTACCTGGCCGGCAACCACTGAAGGTGTAAGCGCCGGGTCTGTTGTGGTGGCGGCTGTTTTTTTACATCCTGAATAAATAATGGCTGTCCCTGCAAGCACCAGTAAGAGAGATCGTAGTTTTAATTTCATGATAAGATTACTTTTTTTCCTTTATACGAAAATACTAAAGATTAGTTTTAAAAAAAAGGAATAAAAAAAGATTTGTATTTTAATAAAAAAAGCCGCCCCCGGTAACCTCGAAGAAAGCTTATTATGATAAAATTTGAATTATTTTAAATGGTGAGGTGATAAACTACGCCATTTATGGTAACGTCGGCTTTATGGTTCCCTAAATATTTAATTGTTCCGGTAAAACTCCACGATCCGTAATTATTGCTTCCCGTAGATACAAATGTTGCCGTTCCGCTATTTATCGTATTATGTTTATTAGTTAAATCAACTTTTAGCTTTGTTAAAACATAAGTGGTATGGGCAGATGTAGGCTTTACGCCCTGCTGGTTGTAAGTTATGTCAACAAATGATTTTAAGGCTCCATCCACAAACAGTTGCGTATTATCGGGGTTCAAACTTGTGATTACATAATACTGCGTTACATCGTACATAAAGGAATAACCCGGAGTAGTTCCTGTGGTGTGTAAAGAATCGTTCGCAAAATAACCATCAGGTTGCCCATTTAAACAATTAAAGTAAAAGATAAGCCGGCCAGTGGTATGGGAAACAGTGTCACCTGCCGTGGTGTCATAATTTAAAACGGAATCAGCTGTGAAACCACACAAGGAGCCCGGGAACCCATGATGATGGCCAGAATTACTAACCAGCGACGGCGCATTTAATCCGTCACCTACATTAACCCCGCCATAAGCGCCTGCCAATGACTGTGAAAGGTTTGCAGCCACCAGGTTGCTGATCACATCCGGAGTTGCAGCGGTGGTTTGACTTTGCGTTGTATTTTGTTTTGCAGCATCTTTTTTACACGAAGTGTATAATAATGCAATACCTGACAGCAATATTAATGCTCCCACAAATTTATTTTTCATTTTGTGCGTAGTTTTAGTGCGGTAAATAATTTATCTTATCGGATTAAATCTACTTAAAGGATTCCTTTTTTTTTAAAATAAATTTTAAAAAAAGCGTTTTTTCTCTAAAATTTAACCGTTGAGTAATTCGCGGTTTCCTTTATATTAAATATGGGCAAAATCATCTGCCATCTGTTATCGATTTGTTTCGCAACCCATTGAATTTTACTCGTTTATTAATTACATCATGACTTCAATATACAATTTTCAGCAGGTTTCAGGCTTACTCGCCTGTTCGGGTCAGCCGCGTGAGGGGCAGTTGCCCGCCATTGCTGCCAATGATTATACCCTCGTAATCAATTTGGGCTTAACTGACGCCAAATACGCACTGAAAGACGAGGCAGCTTCCGTCCGCGGGCTTGGAATGCAATATTACCATATCCCTGTTTTATTTGAAGACCCGAAGACGGAGGAGCTTTCAGCATTTATAGAAATTATGGATCGGCACCAAAATGATAAAGTACTTGTTCACTGTGCCGCGAATTACAGGGCCTCGGTTTTTACCGGGCTGTACCTGCTCGCAGCCGGAAAACTGGATAAAGATGCCATGCACGCGTTTATTGAAGATGTTTGGCAGCCGGACGCCGTGTGGGACCAGTTTATTGAGGACAGCATGGAGATGTTGGGGAAAAAGTTGTAAAGGTTGTAATAAGTTGTAAAGGATCGCAGAGCGACATACTAATGAACTAATGAACCAGTGAACTAATGAACCAGTGAACTAATGAACTAATGAACTAATGAACTAATGAACTAATGAACCAATGAACTAATGAACTAATGAACCAATGACCCAATGAACTAAAAACGGATAAACTACCAAACTAATAGAGATTTTCTTAATTTCGCGGGCTTATATGCGGAACGATAGAAATGGATTATCAATTTAAAGATATAGAGAAAAAGTGGCAAAGGTTTTGGGCTGAAAATGAAACTTTTAAAGCAGAAAATAATTCCTCTAAACCAAAATATTATGTGCTCGACATGTTTCCCTATCCTTCGGGCGCAGGCTTGCATGTAGGTCATCCGCTTGGCTATATTGCTTCCGATATTTTTGCCCGTTACAAAAGGCTGAAGGGCTTTAATGTGCTTCACCCGATGGGCTATGATAGCTTTGGGCTGCCGGCCGAGCAATATGCCATACAAACCGGGCAGCACCCGGCCATCACCACCGAAACCAACATCAGCACCTACCGCCGTCAACTGGACCAATTAGGTTTTTCGTTTGACTGGAGCAGGGAGGTTCGCACCAGTTCGCCCGATTATTACAAATGGACGCAATGGATATTCATGCAGCTTTTCGATTCGTGGTATAATAACCAAACTGACAAAGCGGAGCCAATTGATAGTTTGGTCAGGCATTTTGAGCAAAATGGTTCCGCAGGTGTGAATGCTGTGTGCGATGATGATGTCTTGAGTTTCAGCGCCGAAGAATGGAAAACATTGAGTTACCGTGATCAACAGACTGAACTGTTAAAATATCGCCTTACCTATCTGCGCGAAAGTACGGTTAACTGGTGCGCCGCTTTGGGCACTGTATTGGCCAATGATGAAGTAAAAGACGGCTTTAGCGAACGCGGCGGTTTCCCGGTTGAGCAAAAAAAAATGATGCAATGGAGCATGCGCATTACGGCATACGCCGGTCGCCTGCTTAGTGGGCTGGATACGATTGACTGGCCGGAGCCTTTGAAGGAAATGCAAAGGAACTGGATAGGAAAAAGCGTGGGCGCATTAGTGAAATTTCGGATGTCGGATTTTCAATTTCGGAATTCTGAAAAATCCGACGCCGAAATTCCGACATCCGAAATCATTGAAGTTTTCACAACGCGGGTAGATACCATTTTCGGTGCGACCTTCCTGGTTTTGGCCCCGGAGCATGAACTTGTGCCTTCATTGACTACCGCTGAGCAAAAAAAGGTCATCGAAAGATATATCGCGCAAAGCAAAAAGAAATCCGAGCTGGAGCGGATGGCCGATGCGAAAACCGTATCGGGCGCTTTTACTGGCAGCTATGCGATAAACCCGCTTAACGACGAAAAAATACCGGTCTGGATTGCAGATTATGTTTTGGCGGGCTACGGCACCGGCGCGGTGATGGCTGTCCCCTCGGGGGACCAGCGTGATTATTTGTTTGCCAAACATTATGATTTGCCGATCGTCCCGATCATAGATATCCAAAACATCGAAAAAGAAGCCGATCCGACGAAAGAAGGCCGCTATATCAATTCCGGCTTTATCAATGGCATGAATTATAAGGAAGCGACGACTGCCCTTATTGCCAAACTGGAAGAGATGGGCGCCGGCAAGGCGAAGATCAATTATCGCATGCGCGACGCCATTTTTGGGCGCCAGCGTTACTGGGGCGAGCCAGTGCCGGTTTATTTTAAGGATGGGTTGCCTTATTTGATTGATGAGCAAGAGCTGCCGCTCATTTTGCCTGAAGTTGATAAATATTTGCCAACAGAAAGCGGAGAGCCGCCGTTAGCGAGGGCAAAGGGCTGGGGGTACCACCTGGCATCTGGTAAAGCCCGTGGCTCGGCTAAAGTCTCTCCGCCAATTGGCGGAGGAGATTTAGAGGGGGCTGAACCCGTGGTCTACGAATACGAACTTTCCACCATGCCTGGCTGGGCCGGCAGCAGCTGGTACTGGTACCGCTATATGGATGCCGATAACGATGATGCCTTTGCCTCGAAAGAAGCGATCGATTACTGGAAGGATGTCGACCTGTACATAGGCGGCAGTGAGCATGCCACGGGGCATTTGCTGTACAGCCGTTTCTGGAACAAGTTTTTAAAAGATATGAACCTGGCGCCCGAAGAAGAGCCGTTTAAAAAATTGATCAACCAGGGCATGATACAGGGCAGATCAAACCTGGTTTACCGGCTGATTGACGACCTGGGGCGTGGTACCAACACATTCGTTTCGCACGCTTTCAGAAATCAGTATCAAACTTCGCCTTTGCATGTAGACGTCAACATTGTTGAAAACGACATTCTGGATATTAAGAAATTTAAAGAGTGGCGGCCCGAATTTGAGAACGCAGAATTTATACTTGAAAATGGGAAATACGTCTGCGGATTTGAGGTTGAAAAAATGTCCAAACGGTATTATAATGTCGTTAATCCTGACGATATAGCTAACCGTTACGGCGCCGATACCCTGCGCATGTATGAAATGTTTTTAGGCCCGCTGGAGCAAAGTAAACCCTGGAATACGAATGGCATCGAAGGTGTTTTTAAATTCCTGCGTAAATTCTGGAAGCTTTTCCATGATGACAAACTCAACTTTAGCGTTGTGGATGCGGAACCCACCAAACAAGAGCTAAAATCGCTGCATAAGATCATCCGGAAGGTTGAGGAAGACATCGAGCGGTTTTCGTTCAATACTTCGGTATCGAGCTTTATGATCGCCGTAAATGAATTGACCGACCTGAAATGCAACAACAGGGCGATTTTGACCGACCTGGTAGTCGTACTTTCACCCTATGCACCGCATATATGCGAAGAGTTATGGACCATGCTGGGCCACCAGGCCGGAACGCTATCGTATGTGCCTTATCCGAAATTCAACCCCGAGTACCTGGTTGAAGATGAGTTTGCCTACCCCATTTCGGTAAACGGTAAAACCAGGATGAACCTGAATATCCCGTTAAACTTTGAGCCTTCCGCGGTTGAAGCCTTTGTTTTAGGTAATGCCGACGTTCAAAAATATATTGATCATAAAGCCCCCAAAAAGGTCATCGTCGTTAAAGGAAGAATCGTCAACATCGTGATTTGATAGTCATTAGTCATTGGTGCGTTTTCGGATAATTACTGTTTCAAAATCGGGTTACTCCTAATCGGTCCAAGGATCAATAGCACTACCAATGACCAATGACCAATGACCAATCAATGTCGGTGACTTAAGGGTTCGCCTGGCATTTTCGCCTCACTTAAATTTTCTCCAAAGTATGTGTTTAGCGAATAAAAAAAATGAAAAGGGTTACCAAAAAGCGGAGGGCAGTGCGATTATGGATGTTATAATTTGTTTTTTATAGGCATCCATGAGCTCCTTCGTCGGTTCCCCTCTTGAGAGGGGTGGAGGGGTGTGTTATTGGATATGTCGGTTAACACACCCCCGCCACAACGCAATCCCAGCGCACCCCCTCTCGAGAGGGGAGCTATCATAACGCTCACACTACCAACTAAATATAACTCCATATTTCACAGTTATCAATCGCTAAACACGTGCTCTCCAAAGGAGAGGACTTTAGCTTCTTGCTTTTTTAGGGTACTCTTAAGTCAACGACATTGAACGACCAATTGCAATCCAATGACAAAATTTTGTCTTTAAGCGTGTAACATTTCAAGTATTTTCGCCTCCAATTGGAAAAATCACGAGAAATGAAACGTTTTTATATACTTTTTGCAATTTTATGTTCTTTCATCACGGCGAAGGCACAATTTGGCGTGGGCGGCGGGTCTGACATTGTGGGTAAAATATCCGGTACACTTGTCGACTCCGTAACCAAACAACCGCTTGACTACGCTTCGGTAGGTTTATACCGGGCCGGCGGCAAAGCGCCCATTACAGGCGCCATCAGCGACGAAAAGGGGAATTTTAAACTGGACGGTGTAAAGCCGGGCAGTTATAACCTGGTAATCACTTATATTGGCTACCCAACTAAAACAGTGGGACCCTTTACGACTACCGCTAAAAAGCCCGACAATAACGTTGGCTCGATCATTGTTTCCCCCGGAGCTAAATCCCTAAAGGAAGTAAAAATTACCGGCCAGGCGGCGCTTATTGAAAACCATATCGACAAAATCGTTTACAATGCCGAAAAGGATCTCACGTCCGCAGGCGGAAACGCAAGCGACGTACTGCAAAAGGTTCCGATGGTATCCGTCGACCTGAATGGCAACGTAGCCATCCGGGGCGACCAAAACGTTAAGGTTTTGATCAATGGCAAACCTTCGGGCGCTACTGCGGCGAGTTTATCGGATGTATTGAAGAGCATCCCTGCCGACCAAATCAAATCGATTGAAGTGATCACTTCACCCTCGGCTAAATACGATGCTGAAGGCTCGGCAGGTATCCTTAATATTATTACCAAGTCATCCAATATTTCCGGGATAAGCGGGTCGGTTAGCGGCGGTTTCGGCACGCGTCAAAACAATGGCAACTTCAACCTTAACTATAATAAAAACAGGTTTAGCTTGTCTGTTAACGCCGGCGGTAACCTCACCTGGCCGCAAACTTCCATCAGCGATTTTAGCCAGGATTTCACCGGCAGAACCAACCCGATATCGCAAACGTCGGACGGTACAAGCCTGGTAAAGCGTTATGCCAGCATCAGTTCGGCTACTGCATCCTATTCGTTCAATGCTTTTAATGATATCACCTCAACTTTTCGCTATACAAAAGGCGGATTTAATACAACTTCTATTAACACAAGCGATCACAGCACTGCGAATTTTCTAACCAACCCGGATTCCACCTACTCGTACACTGCCAATGGTTACAGCCACAACTCCTTTGGTGGATTTGACTGGACTATGGACTATACGCACAAGTTTAAAAAAGACGGGCATAACATCGTCTTTTCGGGCGAGTGGAGCCAAAGTGATATCGTAACCGATTTCACCGACCGTTTTACACCACAAAAGGAACCAAATTCCCAGGAAAATATTAACGGTACCAATAATGAATACACTTTGCAGGCTGATTATACAAACCCGGTGAGCAAACTATTGAAGGTTGAGGCCGGCGGCAAGGAAATTATCAGAAGGCTTAGTGCTGACAACGAGGTGTTCGATCCTTCGGGCAACGATTTTGTTTATGACCCGCTTAATTCAAGCGTTTATGATTACCACCAGGAGGTTACCGCCGCGTATACGGTATTGACCTTTACGCTGCCAAAAAGCTGGTCGATTTTAGCCGGCGGACGGTTTGAGAATACTGACATCGCAGGTTTCCCGTCAAGCGCAGGCGACCAGGGGCTAATGCCTTTCAGCACCGATTACCAGATATTCATCCCGAGTTTGACCATTCAAAAACAGCTTTCGTCAACTCAAACACTTAAATTGAGCTACAGCAAGCGCATAACCCGGCCAAGCTACCAATTTTTGGATCCCTACTTAAACAAATCAAACATCCTCGCTCAATCTGAAGGTAATGTCGATTTGTCGCCGGAAGTTTCGCAAACTATCGAATTGAACTACAATACTTTTATCAAGTCATCGCTGGTAAATGCTTCCGTGTATTACAGGCACATTACCAACGTGATCGAAAGTATTGCCGCGCCGATCAAGGTGGACACGCTGATTGGTACCTTGACACAATTCCATAATGCGGACATGAATAATTCTTTCGGTTTTAACTTTTTCACTTCCGTTAACCCAATAAAAGTGCTTACGCTGCGCACCAATGTTAACGTGTATACCTATAATCCTACTCCGTACGCGCAGTATGCTTATTATTTTACCAACACCGCCACCAAGGTGCAGTACAATATTTTCCTAAGCGCATCGGTTAATTTCGACAGCGGCTGGATTGCTGAAATGTTTGCGGTAGAAAACTCAGCACGTTATACTTTGCAGGGATCGAGTCCTTCGTTCAGCATATTTGGTGTAGGCGTAAGGAAGCAGATCATGAAGAAAAAGGCTTCCATTGGTATCAACACCCTGGAACCGTTCGAGAAGTATAAATATTTCAACTCGTATGCATCGAGCCCGGGTTTTGTGCAGAGCAGCCGTTTCGGGTTCCCGTTCCGGTCAGTGGGCTTAACATTTAGCTATAGCTTTGGTAAGCTCAAGTTTGCTAATCCGCAGCAAAAGAAAGGCGATACTGATGAAGAAAAACAAGGCGACCAGGGCATAGGCGGCGCCGGTGGTGGTGGTCGTTAATAGAGCCAGGAACCGAGATTAAAGAAACAAGATAAAAAAGTAAGAGCCGGGATAGAGCGATCAACCCCGGTTTTTGCTTTTTGGTTCGCCCGCTTCGTTTACGTGGATACCTATTTGCTCCAATAGTAAGGAAGCATTAAAGGTTTTACACTCGCCGTCTTTGATCTTGTAATCAAAAAGCATTTCGCCATTTTTAACCTGGATATCAAAGTAAAAATTGCGGATATATTCGGGATAGCTTTTTTCCAGCTCTGCTATCTGCAAATCATGTGTAGCCACAATACCAACTGCTTTTTTAGCGATCAGCCGCTCAATAACCGCTTTTGAACCCAGGTATTTATCGGCCGAATTGGTACCGCGCAGCATTTCATCGATCAAGAAATAAATTTTTTCTTCGCCTTCAACAGCCTTCAGCAGCATTTGCAGCCGGTCAATCTCGGCTTTAAAAGTCGAAGTACTTTCATTCAGCGAATCTTTAATGCGCATATAGGAAAGAATAGTCATTACCGACACTTTCATTTCTTTTGCGCACACCGGCGCGCCGCAAAGGGCAAGTACCGTGTTAATACCAACGGTGCGTAAAAAAGTGCTTTTGCCGGCCATGTTTGAGCCGGTGATGATGTCGATTTGGTAGGTATTATCCAGCGCAAAATCATTTTCGACGCGTTTTTTGACACCGATAAGGGGATGGCCAAGGCCCTTTGCCACTAAGGTATAAGCCTCACTGTCGATGATTTCCGGGGTGCACCAGCCAGGGTAATTAACGGCTAATGAGGAGAGACTCACCAGGGCTTCAAATTCCGCCAGGGCATCGAATGCGGTGTCAAAATTTTGCCGGTTGTTTTTTTTCCATTTCTCGATGGCTATGATCTGTCTGATATCCCAAAGTAAAAAGACATTCAACACAAACCCGACCAGCAGATTAAGCCGGTAGTTGAGCTTATCGATCAGCCGGGAAAGCTCTTCTATTTTTGCGGAGATATTTTCGCCATTGCCCGGCCTGATCTTTGAATAGAGTGCCTGGTTGTAACTGGTTTGCCAGTTTTGTTCTTCAATTACCTTAAATGCCGATGAAAAATGTGCCAGGGTTGCCCCTATTTTACCGGCTATCAGGTCGGCTTTTTTTATGCGGTCACCCTTTGAAGACACTAAACGGTAATTCGCCAGGGCAAGCAAAGGGGCTGCGTAGCGTGCCGGCAGGTAAAAAATGCTGGCGATGATTAAAGCCAGCAAAAGCCACGGCGCCACCTGCGAATATATTTTTAACCATTTGGCATCCTCCAGGTCAACCGGTATTTTTAAATAGCCGAGCAGGTTTTTCACCTGCTCGCGGTTTTGTTTCAGGCAAAATAACAGGTATGCCTGGAATTCAATTTTCCAGTCGTTTTTGGCGGCAATCTCTTTGATGGCCTCCTGCCGGCTTAAAATCGCAGCCTTATCCGCCGGTTTGGCCAACCATTGCGCCAGTTTTAACATTCCTGCCGCTGTAGCGGCGCGATTGATCAGCTGGTAGAGCGAATTGCCGCCAAATATGTCAAGGTCGGAGGTGTAATAGTGTTTTTCATTGGCAAAACCAGCTCCGTCCGGGTACATATTACCGCTTTCCAGTATGCTGGCTATCTCGTTTTCATTAACTTTTTTAATATCCAGCCAGTAGGTATTCAGCCGGTCAAACCCCGATTGTTTTTTTACCAGCCAGCTAAAGCAAATGACCAGCGCCGCAAAGGCCAGCACAATGATCGTCATTTCGTTGAGGCTGATGGCCACCGCGACACCCAGGATAAATAAACCAAATACACCAAGCCTGTATAAGGAATAGGTATCCGCCAGTTTTTTGTATTGAATAGCCTGTTGCGCTGCATAGCTTGCACGTTCGGTATAATCTTTAAGGATATTTTCTTCCACGGTATTTCGTTGTAAGGTTGAAATGTTGTAATGTTGAAAGGTTTTTGAATGCGCGGTTTTTAACATTCCAACTTTGCAACATTACAACATTTCAACAACTAAAAGCTAATGAAGATCACTTTTCTCACCGTTGGTAAAACTGATGAGGCCTGGCTAAAAGAAGGTATCGCCAAATATGTTACCCGGCTTAAACACTACACGCGGTTAACCGTTGTTGAGATGGACGAATTGAAAAATGCCCGGTCGTTAACCCAGGAACAGCAAAAGGTTAAAGAAGGTGAGCTGATCCTCAAAAAAATAATGCCGCTTGACCATATGATCCTGCTGGATGAAAATGGCACGCAACTTACCTCTCAGCAATTTGCCGGATATATCGATAAAAAGGCGCTGGGATCGGTCGACCACCTGGTTTTTGTTGTAGGGGGTCCGTTTGGTTTTAGCCGGGACGTTTATGATCGTGCAAATGATAAAATTTCCCTTTCCGCCATGACGTTTTCCCATCAAATGGTGCGGCTGTTTTTTGTTGAGCAGCTTTACCGGGCTTTTACTATTCTTAAAGGTGAACCTTATCATCATGAGTGAGTGGTGAGTGGTCAGTGTTGAGCGGTCAGTGGATTGAGGCAATTGGTCGGTAGTATATTTATAAGTAGTGGCGTGTCAATCCAGTTCTATTCATTATACCCAATTGACCACTCACAGTTCACCACTCACAGTTCACCACTCACCATTCACCACTCACCATTCACTACTGACCACCTGACTATTCCCGGCAAAATATCAGCATACTGTAAAAATAGCTTCACGGTGCTTTGAACCCGATATATCTTAAAAAACTGTTTGTTATTTTTGTGAAACACCGACACTTATGAATCAAATTTTTACAGAACTTGTATCCGTAAAATTTATTCTATTTTACGTTTTAATTATTTCGACGGTCATTGTTCATTACCGCGGAAAAATACGTTACAAGTTTTTCAGGCAGCTTACCGATCATTCCACTTTTATGGCGCCCATCAACATCCCGATGTATGCTTTCTCGGGTGTGGAGAATAAACCTTATATCAGCGTTTCGAATTTTCCGCAGCTGAGTCCGTTAAAGGCGCACTGGGAAACCATTCGCGATGAGGCTTTGGAACTGGAACGCGAGGAACTGATAAAAGGATCGGATAAGTACAACGACATGGGTTTTAACTCGTTCTTCCGGCGCGGATGGAAAAGGTTTTATCTTAAATGGTATGACGATTTCCACCCTTCGGCAAAAAAATATTGCCCCAAAACGGTTTCGATCCTCAAAGAGATCCCGAATGTAAAAGCGGCGATGTTTGCCGTGCTACCTGCGGGCAGCGAGCTTTTGCAGCATCGCGACCCTTACGCAGGCTCGCTGCGGTATCATTTGGGGCTGATTACACCAAACTCGGAAAAATGTCATATCGTGGTTGACGGCCAAAGCTATGCCTGGAAAGACGGCGATGATGTGATATTTGACGAAACGTATATCCATTACGCCGAAAACAAAACGGATACCGACCGGATCATCTTGTTTTGCGATGTACAGCGACCGGTAAAAACCTGGTTTGCCAAAGGCTGGAACAAATTTTTCGGATGGTTTATTATGGCTGCCGGCGCTTCGCCAAATATCGGGGGTGATAAAACCGGTAATATCAACAAAGCCTTTAAGTATGTGTACTCCATCCGGTTGCTTGGCAAAAAAATAAAAGCCTATAACCGCAACCTTTATTATGCCGTAAAATACGTCCTGATGCTGCTAATACTGTATCTCATCTTCTTTTAGGTGAGTATTTGCGGTTTTTGTGTAGTTTTGTAAAATGTCAGACGGTCACGATCACTCACATCATCACCACCATCATCATGATCATGCGCCGAAGCTCGATCACCTGAATACCGCGTTTATCGTCGGTATCATTTTAAATTCCGCCTTCGTGATCATCGAAGTGGTTGCGGGTTTTATGACAAAATCGCTATCCCTGTTGACCGACGCGGGCCACAACCTGGGCGATGTTGCCGGGCTGGCGCTTGCACTGCTGGCGTTCAAACTCTCCAAAGTAAACTCAAGCGATAAATATACCTATGGCTACAAACGGTCGACCATTATGGTATCGTTTTTTAATGCGGTAGTGCTGTTTGCGGCTGTGGCTTTTATCGTTTATGAAGCGGTGATGCGCCTGATGAGCCAGGAACAGGTTAATGGGGCCGCAATGGCATGGGTTTCATTTATCGGCATTGGCATCAACAGCGTTACCGCATGGCTATTTGTAAAAGACAAGGACACGGACCTGAACGTTAAAGGCGCTTACCTGCACATGGCTATGGACGCTATTGTTTCGTTCGGGGTAGTTATATCGGGTATTATCATCTATTTCAGCCATTTGTACTGGATTGATAGTGTGGTAAGCCTCGTGATCGCCGCAGTAATATTGCGCGGCACCTGGAGCCTGCTGATCGACAGCCTGCGACTGGAGATGGACGGCGTGCCGAAAAAAATAAATATTGATAAGATAAAAGAGGAGCTGTTAAAGGGCAAAGGCGTCGTGGACGTTCATCACATGCACGTTTGGGCGCTAAGTACTACCGAAAATGCTTTAACGGCCCATATTGTTATCGATCCTGAATTTATGCCGACATTCGATGCCATCAAGCGCGACCTGCGGCACCGCCTGCAGCACATGGATATCAATCACTGTACCCTGGAGCCGGAATTTGGCACCGTTGAATGTAAGCAACAGGATTGCGCGCCATAAAAGACGCACAATGTTCGGTCTTCGAAACGGATGTCGTTCGGTAAGAGACGCAAAATATTGCGTCTCTACGTTCACAAATTCACTATACTTTTTTAGCGGCAGGTTTTTTGGCCTTTGGTTTGGCGGGGGCTTTTTCAACAGCAGCCGGTTTGGCGGTTGCCTCCGATGCGGGCGACTCTTCAACTTCCTGAGCCGGCTCCGCAGGTGCTGCGGCGGGGTCAGCTTCTTCAAATAATGGCAGCTCCTTCAAAATATTATACCAGCCAATTACTTTTTTCATATCGGAAGCATAAACTTTTTCTTCGTCATGATCGGGTGCTACCTCGCGGAAAAACTTCCGTAAAGCCGGCCCGTCTGTTTTTGCGTCCGGGATGCTGTTAGCGCTTTTCATGCGTGCTAAAACATCCGTCAGCCTGATATCTTCTTCCACGCCAAAAAGGGTGATGTCATTCAATGCCGCTATTTTAGCGGTTGATAAATTTGCCACCATTTTGGTTTTGTGCGCATCAAGGCTTTCCAAAATATAGCCGGTTTTGTTTTGCGCCAGCGCTTTCCATAACCCCGGTTTGCCTGATACGGATACTATTCCTAATAAATTCATATTTAGTTTTTTGTAGGGAGTGAGTAGTGAACGGTGAATGGGCAGTAGTCCGTTTACTACTCACTATTCACTATTCACCATTCACAGTTGCCAAATTAATCCTCAATAACGTCTATCCCTAATATCTTATCTCCCCGCTGAATCTGGTCAACTATGTCGACATTTTCAATTATTTTACCAAAAACGGTATGATTGCGGTCGAGGTGTTTGGTGTTTTCGCGATTGTGGCAGATAAAAAACTGCGATCCGCCGGTGTTGCGGCCTGCGTGCGCCATGGATAGTACGCCACGATCGTGGTACTGGTTTTCGCCTGCTAATTCACAATCGATCTTATAGCCTGGTCCGCCTGCGCCGGTCCCGGTTGGGTCGCCGCCCTGAACCATGAAGTTAGGGATAACGCGGTGAAATATCACGTTATTATAGAAACCTGACTTTGCGAGCTTTTTAAAATTAGCTACGGTATTTGGGGCGTCTGCGTCGTAAAACTCGACGGTCATATCGCCCTTTTCAGTTTTGATGATGGCTTTGCTCATTGGTTAATTCAAAATAGACGGCAAATGTAGTAAAAGGAGGTGAAAGGCGAAATAGTAATCCGCCGCCGCTCACGCTATGGCGGACGAAGAAGGCGAAAGGTAAATTTCGTTTAAATTCAACAGCGTTTTTGCCAAAATAAATAGCCTTCAAACCCCGTACGTACGGGGTTAAAGTGTTCATGTTTTGCACACATACACCCCACAAATAACTCACGAAAACTACTGGTTTTTAGCCATTTAGAATTTACACTATCCCCAAATCTGTCCATTTTTGAGGAATTTCGTGAACGCTTGAACCTGCAAGTTGATAAAATGACGTTCACCCTCTTTTAAACACTTGTCGGACCACTTAGGAATTTTCAGATTTGTGAACTTTTTAAAAGGTTGATAAATCTAACCTATTTAAATTTATCAACTTTTTGAAAAAACAACCATATGCTATCGGTCATTTATACTTTTCAAAATACCTAATCACGGTGTCGTAAATTGCCTTATTGTCACCGGCTATGTATAGCGTTGGCATTGTCTTAGCCTTGCCGCCATCCTTCATAAAAAAACTTATTGACCAGCTTGAACTTCGCGAGCCGGTTGAATAGCTGATGCTGGCAACGTCTTTCCAGCGGATGGTTAAGTTGGTAACCCGGTATTGCAGCTGGCGGTTATCCAGCTCGAGTATTGTTTCGCCGCGAAGCAGGGGAAGTAAATATTTATAACAAAGATAGATCAGGAAAGCGCCAAACAGTACAATAAAGGGGATCATGATTTTCCAAAGGGCATCGGCGGGAGCATCGGTTATTATGAAATAACAACCAAAAATTATCATACCCAAAAACAGCAATAAGGCATACACCGTTTGCTTTTTGCTGTATTTATACTTTGTAATGTCCATTTTAAAAGTCCGGCTGCAGAATGACTATTGATTAGTTAACTTTTGAAAAGTCCACATTAATCACAATTCTAAGCCTTTGGTGATTTTAACTAAATACTCAATTCTATCCATCAAATAGTTTTTCATTCGTCCATCAAGTATAGCCTGCCAAGCCTGAAATTTACCCCAATTGTTATATGGCTCTTCAATTCGATTGTACCATGCCCACCAAACATTGTTTTTAGTTAAATTATTGGGAAGGGCTTTAATCTTGTCCTTAACTGTAATAGGAACTATAACTTCATTCGGATTCTCTTTAGCAATAATCCCATAAATTAAATCCTTGTCGTAACTTTGAAACTGAATACCAATATTAAGATATTTCCATTCCGGGCGACAAATCCAAATACCAGAGTAGTTCTTTTCTAACGCAACGCCGTATGAACAGTTCAACCCAATATTCGCACATGAATTTTCGATTGTTTCACCAAAACTATTTGAAACCTTTTCACAAGCTTTATCTAAATTATCTGCAATGATAAATGATGCTTCTAAGTTTGACTTCAATAAGTCGCTTAATTCATTTTCCATATTTTGATTTAGTGTTTGATTGGTTAAATATTTAATTAAATTAATATAATGAGTTATAGCCTCTCTAACAACTGGATAAACTGCCACTTCCTTCCGACACAATTCCAACCAGTTTAAGATGTGATCTTTATAAGAATAACATTTATAATGTCTCCCATCCTCCATTTTCCCTTTACTTGCTTCCGAGGGCATTTTGCCATCTAACGTCAAATAAATGATGTCTGCATTCTCTGAATAGTTGTGATAACGAGTAAGTTGGTAATCTTGGTCGCCAGCGTATATTTTATTCTCAATGATAATTTTATGATCATTTCGAGTATCGGTAACAACAATATCAATTCTGCCGCCCTGTGTTTTGTCTTCACTTATCTTACCTATGTTTTCTTCAACTTTTACTCTGCAGAATTCGGTATCAATTAAATTGCCCTTAAAGCAAAAGGAATTCACAAATAATTTCAGAAATGTGTTTTTTTGACCGTGGCTACCATCAGGCTTCAGTAACTCCGCAATGAAAGCAGAGTGCATTTTTACCTCTGAGGATTCAATTTTGAGTATGCGAAAAACATTAAAATTCTCGCCAGTTAACTCATCGATTTTTTTATATCGATCGCTTAGTGCATTTACTTGATCAAGTAAATTCTGAATTTGATTTGTTTCCATTTTGAAAGGATAGGGTTCTACAAGGTACAAAGTTTAAATGATTGTAAATCCAAAAGATTTGTCAGCCTTTTAAAAAGTCGACAAGTCTGTAATTACATTATTTCAAAATAATAGCATACCCGATTATTCGTTATCTTTGAATATGAGAAAGATTGCAGATGCATCCGAAATCAACAGGCTGCAAAACGATGAAGAAAAAGCACAGCGACTGAGATTGGCTGTCGAAAAGCTTTATGATGATTATTTAAACGATCCAGAATTAACGGCTTTTTCCAGTCTCGACGGTGAAGATTTTTCCACTTCCTATCCAAATCCAATAGCAAGAATATGAACGATCAAAAAAGCCTTTCTCCTTCTTCGTCCGCCGTAGCTCAGCGAAGGCGAATCGCCTTTCGCCTTTCACCTTTTCGCTCTTCGCTTTTTGCCTTCTGCTTTCTGCTTTTACCTCTCTTCGGCCGCGCCGCCTCCATCCTCATCCCCATGGACGAAGATCAAAAAGATCACCTCAAATCCTATGGCATTGCCTTTTGGGTGTTAAAAAACGGCGAGGAAGTGGACTGGCTGCTCAATTATCGCGGCGGCAGCTTTATGATGAAGTATGATCAGAAAGTGGAGGACGAGTGTAAAATACGCGGCGTAAGCTACGAAGTGATCGCCGATGCTAAGGTTGCCCAGATCGTTACCGAAGTAAGCGACCCTTCGGTTAACATGGATGTGGTAAAGCTGGAAAAAGCGCCAAAAATTGCGGTTTATTCTCCAAAAAATAAACTACCCTGGGATGATGCGGTAACGCTGGTATTGAAATATGCGGAGATCCCTTATGATGTTTTGTATGACGAGGAAGTGATTCGCGGCGATCTGCCCAAATACGACTGGCTGCACCTGCACCACGAGGATTTCACCGGGCAATACAGCAAGTTTTATGGCGCATTCCGTTATGCCGACTGGTATAACGAGGATGTGAAGATACAGGAAGCAACGGCCCACAAGTTAGGTTTTACCAAGGTATCCAAAATGAAGCTGGCAGTGGCAGAACATATTCGTGATTTTTGCGCGGGCGGCGGATTTTTGTTTGCCATGTGCTCCGGAACGGATACATTTGATATTGCCCTTGCCTCGGCAAACACGGATATCTGCGGGCCAATGTTTGACGGCGATGCGGCGGACCCTGATGCGCAATCCAAACTGGATTTTAGCCAGACTTTCGCCTTTCAGAATTTTACGCTGGATATGAACCCGATGTCGCACCAGTTTAGCAATATCGATGTAACCTCAACCAGGCAGGTCGACCGCACCCGCGACTTTTTTACCCTATTCGATTTTTCAGCCAAATGGGATGTAGTGCCCAGCATGCTTACCCAGGACCATGATAAAGTGATCAAAGGCTTTATGGGCCTCACCACCGCTTTTAATGAAAAGATGCTGAAGCCAGGCGTTACCATTATGGGCGAAATGAAAAGCGCCGGCGAGGCCCGCTACATCCACGGTGAATACGGCAAGGGCCAATGGACATTTTACGGCGGCCACGACCCGGAAGACTATCAGCATATCGTCGGCGACCCGCCCACAGATTTGAAACTGCATCCCAACTCACCGGGCTACAGGTTGATTTTGAACAACGTATTGTTTCCGGCGGCGAGGAAGAAGAAGCAGAAGACTTGATTTGGAGCAGCAGTAGTAGCAGTAGCAGTTGGCAGTAGCAGTAGCATAGCAGTAGCAGTTGGCAGATTGCAATGGGCGGTTTGCGGTAGCGGTAGCAGTAGCAGTAGCATAGCAGTAGCAGTAGCAGTAGCATAGCAGTAGCAGTAGCAGTAGCAGTAGCAGTAGCAGTAGGCAGTGGTGTTAGTTTTTGAAGAAACTGCCCGCAATGTAACCGGCTGACCAGTGACTAATGACCAGTGACCAGTGACCAGTGACCAGTGACCAGTGACCAATGACCAATGACCAATCGATTCAAACACCTTTTACCTTTCGCCTTTTACCTTTTACCTCTTTTTTTGCCTCTTTTTAGCAGGGCCGCTTCCATACTTATCCCTATGGACGATGTTCAAAAAGATCATTTGAAATCCTACGGGGTTGCTTTTTGGGTACTGACAAATGGCAAAGAAGTGGACTGGCTCCTCAATTATCGCGGCGGAAGCTTCATGACAAATTATGACAACAGTATTGAGAATGAGTGCAAGGTACGCGGCATCAGCTATGAAGTTATACCCGATGCCAAAACAACTGAAATTTTAAATGA
>JABDHD010000004.1 GCA_013285685.1 Bacteroidota bacterium | reverse complement strand
CAAAATCAACCAGCGCCACTTCATAGCTGCGTTCAAATCCATCTTTCTGGTAGGGAATTTTTACTTTCTCCACCAATAAGCGATGAAAACTTTCATTCTTATGCAATAGATCAGGCGAATAAATCCGCAGCACCTTTTGTACGGCCTGTTCCTGCGCATCATGCGGGATGTCCGGGTTTAAAACGGCAACCGCTTTGCGTAACCTGTCTGTTAATATAATCTGCTCAAAGCTTTCCCGTTCAGCCAGCTCCGCACCTGGTGCAATAGCAAGCCCCGGCACATAGGCCCACCCGATATTCTGGAGGGTTTCTATGGCGAATGTTTCTATATGGCTTTCGGTGATGGGCTTCATTTTATATAGAATTTATCATCGGTCCAAAGTTTGGGGTTATCGATGATATAATCGGAAATGCGTTGATACGATCTTTCATTTCGGATGATGTGTTCGTGATAATTGCGTTGCCATACAGTACCATCGTAATTTAATAAATTTATTTGTTTGGTAACGGATGATTTGTAACCGCGAACAATTGCACCGATATTCCCGGACGGCGACCCGAAAGGCGTTGACACCGGCGGTAGGGGCGAATCGAATTCGCCCTTTTCGAATTCGCCCCTATTCAATTCGCCCGAATTTGCGATATCGTGATTGGGCGAATGCAATTCGTTTGGATTTCTGATATCATCGTTATAGGGCGAATGCAATTCGCCCCTACCGGTTTCGTCATCGTTTATTATAATTATGCCGTGCATATGATTTGGCATTATCACAAAAACATCCAATGATACGTTTGGGCGTAATTCAGGCGTTTTTAACCATTCATTATATGCAATTTGCCCCATTTCATTTAAAATCATTTCGCCATCCGTTATTTCGCCAAATAAACGTTGCCGGTTCTTTGTACAAATGGTGATAAAATACGCGCCCGCCTGCGAATAATCATATCCTTTTAAACGGATTGACCTGCGGTGATGTATCAGCGGATTGTATTTCATTTTGATTCCCGTTGGGGCGAATCGCATTCGCCCTTATCTATATTTATGCGTGCGGTAAATATTGGGGCGAATTCAATTCGCCCCTACCGGATTATCTATTTTTGTTGGTTGGGTAGGGGTGTATCGCATACGCCCTTACCGCATTCGCCCTTATCCGCATTTTATATCGCCACCCTTACCTCGCCGCTCATCAATTTTGGCAATAAAGTATCGCGCATTTTTGTGAGAGATTGGATTTGGGTTTGGTTTGATTTGATTTTGGCAAAATATGGTTTTATTAAAGTTTTGAATGCACCAAGCGTTTGCTGGTCAGGTACAATCATATTTATTTCTTTAATCATTTGAGAGTTTATCGCCTCAACAATAGAAGATGTACTTCCTAACTGCTCCCATTCATATGTTGCTAAAAACAAATACAGAAATTCCGGAAATAATGAAGATTGTTCTTTTTGTTTAAAATGTGCGATAGCCTCATTCGATAACATTTTACCCGTTGAAATCGCCAATCTTCCTATAGTCATTTTAAAGCTTAGCAAAACAGTATTTTCCGGAATAATCGGAATACTAAATTTGTCTACCGCCGCCTGTGTTAAATATTCAGAAACGTTGTCAATATATAAGCCACTTGTGCCCATGTCTTTTATGGAAGCCCATTTTAAATCATCTGGATTTAACGAAAACCATTGCTGTTCTTTTCGTGGAGGCGTCCGCCCTATACCGATATCAAAAACTTTACCCAATGGCTTCTCTTCCCAATCTTCCTGCGCCTCCTTCACAAACCATTGCCTAAAAAAGCGTTTCAGCCAGTTGCTCAAGTGTTTTGTTTTGGCGGAAGAGAAGGTCTATTTTATTATCAAGTGCATTGAGTAAATAAGCAATCCTACCTTGTTCTAATAAATCGGGTATGGTGATGGAAATTTCACTTAAAATGGTCGTATTTATCGATGGCATTGTTGCCCCAACTGCTATACTTCGCATTGTTTCTTTAAAACTTTCTTGGCCGAAGTAAAAAGAGAGAAATTTTGGATTAATTTTCTTTGGATTTACTCGAACTCTCAAACACCGTCCGGAAAACATCCATCCATCTTCTTCCTTGTTTACATAAGCCCTTCGATCTACAGAACCAACACGACTGAATACAATATCACCTTCCTTCAACGTGTATTTAATTAGTCTTTTTTTATCGTCATTTCCAACTAAAGGTAGGTTATTGTGTGTAATTCTATTTTCTCCTAAATGTTCTACTGTTATTATTGGCGTTCCTTCTATCTTGTAATCGCTCATATGCAATTGACTACCAAATGGTCCTGTCTGCACGTCCGCTACACTGCCTAATTTATATTCCTTCCACTTGCTATAAAACTTAATCCCAACCCGGTCAATATGCTCAACCAATGCAGGTTCTTTTATCTCGCTATAATCCAGCAGATCAATTTTTTGAGTAATGCCTACATCTTCAAAAGCCACACTCATTTTTAAAATATCATCCAGTGTTATCTCGTAACCTTTTATGGCAATATCAATATCTGAGTCGGCCCGGTAATTTCCTTTGGCGCGTGAGCCGAAAATATAGGCTTTGTCAATTTTTGGATTGGCCTCAAAAACTTTAGTTAGTTTTTCAATCACTGTATCATCCAATCCAAATCTCATCCGGCTTTCTCCTGGTTTAATTTTTCCAATTGCAGGCGGGTTTCCAGCTGTATAAACAGCCCATAAAATACATCCACAATATTTGCGGCAATTTCGTCGGCTGTTTCTTCGTCATAGGTATGTGATGACAATTCGCGCGATTTTTTTAATTCTTTCCAGCCTTCTTCATCCTTTGTATAACCATCGGCAAAAGCCTGTGCAAATATTACCGAGGGGCCACCGTTACCGTTGGGCCGGTTATTTTCCCGCAGCAGGTCCTGCAGCGTTTTCCATGCAAGGTCAAAAGTAAATTCAAAGGCTTGTATCATCCCTTGCTCTTCCAGATCTGATAATTTGCGTTCCTGGCTTAACTGCACGGCATCGCCAAGCCTGGCCAATGCCTTGCGGTAATTGTGGAAACGTTGAATCCAGCGGACATCCTTATTTTCCATACGGGTTTATAATAATCTTAGCCAGGTTATCTGCTATTTGTTTGTTCAAGGCTGCTTCTTCACTTATCTGTTTTTCCAGTTCGGCTTTGAGGCTGTTAAAACGCTCTGCAAAATCGAAATCGTCTTCCTCATCCGCCAAGCCGACGTACCTGCCGGGGGTTAATACATAGTTTAGCTTTGCAACTTCTTCAATAGTTGCCACCTTACAAAAGCCGGGCATATCTGCATAGGGCGAATGCGATTCGCCCGTACTGCGGTAATTATGGTAGGTGCCCGTAATGAGTTTTATATCATCATCGCTTAAATCCCTGTTTTTACGATTTACCAAATGGCCCATATTGCGGGCATCAATAAACAATATTTCGTCCTCGCGTTTGCGGAAGCCGCCGTTGGTTTTATTGCGCGATAAAAACCACAAACAGGCCGGTATCTGCGTATTTAAAAACAACTTAGTGGGCAGGTTAACAATACAATCCACCAAGCCCTTTTCAACTAATGACCGCCTGATGTCGCCTTCGCCGGTGGTATTGGTGGTTAACGACCCTTTCGACAATACAAAACCGGCCTGCCCGGTTGGGGCCAGATGGTAAAGAAAATGCTGTATCCAGGCATAATTGGCGTTGCCGGCCGGGGGTACCAACCGTTCGCCTAAAACCGTCCAGCGGGCATCATCCCGCAACAATTCGCCGCTCCAGTCGCTATCGTTAAACGGCGGATTGGCTAATATAAAATCGGCCTTAAGGTCTTTATGGGCATCGTTTAAAAAGCTGCCTTCGTTGTTCCATTTTACGTTGCTGCTATCAATCCCGCGGATAGACAAATTCATTTTTGCCAGCCGCCAGGTAGTTTGGTTGCTTTCCTGCCCGTAAATGGAAATGCGGTCGGCCGGGTTTAAAGCCAGTCCGTTTTTGCCGCTCTTTTTATAATGATCCTGGTGCTTCTCGACAAACTTTTCACTTTGTACAAACATGCCGCCGCTGCCGCAGCATGGGTCGAACACGCGGCCTTCATAAGGCTCCAGCATTTCCACCAGTAATTTTACTACGCTGCCGGGCGTATAAAACTGGCCGCCTTTTTTACCTTCGGCTAACGCAAATTCCCCCAAAAAGTATTCGAAAACTTTGCCAAGCAAGTCCTTGCTTTGCGCTTCTTTTGTCCCCAATGTTGCCGACCAGCCCGCCCAAACTTGCTTTATCCAGTTTTTCCTGGGCAAACACTTTTGGTAAAACACCTCGTAACGATGGATTGTCTTTTTCAATGGCATCCATTGCATCGTCAATATCTTTTCCGATAGTTGGCTGTGTTGCGCGGCCCTGTATGTGTGTCCATCGCGCCGCTATCGGCACAAAGAAAACCTTTTCGGCTATGTATTCATTTTTATCTTCCGGGTCGGCGCCGTCGCTCACCTGATCAACCAATTGCTGGTGCAGTTCAACAAACGCATCCGAAATATATTTAAGGAAAATTAAACCCAAAACAACGTGTTTGTACTCCGCCGCGTCCATGTTTTTGCGAAGCTTATCGGCTGCTTTCCAGAGTTTTTTCTCTAAAGGTTCTTCCTGTTCTGTCTTCGTGGTTTTAGCCATTAACTTGTTAAGGTTTACATTTTAAATATCCGCTAAATTATGATTTAGTTGCCATAGTTTGCGAAGTATTAAAATCGGATTACCAGTCTTACGGCGCTTCGCGTGAGGGGGCGTCGCGGATACCGTCCGCCTATTGGCGGATTATGCCTGTGCAGTAAGAGCAAAGCACCCGACCCGGCTAATACCCCAGCCTACCGGCAGGCAGGAGCCGGGGCACGCATTATTTTAAGTAGCAGTTGGCAGTGGCAGTTGGCAGTTGGCACGAGGAAAGGTTGGGAGGCAAAGGTCGTTTTAAGCCGAAAATCAAAAGTCAAAAGTCGGCCGGTGGTGACGGCTCAAATCCAGGCACTATCGTGCTAAAAGTGGTGACAAAATTTTGTCAGTAGTTGCAGGCTGTTGCAAAAGTGTTTCACATTTTGCACTTAACTGCCTCAGCTTCAATGGGCACTGTTGCAGGTGTTGCACGTGTTTCTTCCGGCACAGTGTTGCGCTGCAACAGTATGCAACGTTTGGTAGCAGTTGGCAGTTAGCAGTCGGCGGTGGGCAGTTGGCAGTTTGGGTGGCGGTAAAAACGTTTGTTTAGCATCATTCCAAACTATTATCTTTCGGTCCCGAGAGCTATCGGGATTCGGACTAAAAACCTAACTTTGCCGCGTCAAAAAATACAACAGCCATGAGTTTCAGGACCGAACACGATACGATGGGCGAGGTGCAGGTACCCGCCGATAAATACTGGGGCGCGCAAACGGAAAGATCGCGCAATAACTTTAAAATAGGGCCGGAGGCGTCGATGCCAAAGGAGATCATAGCCGCTTTTGCGTACCTGAAAAAGGCTGCCGCCTACACCAATACCGATTGCGGCGTACTGACGGCCGAAAAACGCGACCTGATTGCCCAGGTATGCGATGAGATACTGGCCGGCCAGCTGGCAGGCGAGTTCCCGCTGGTGATATGGCAAACGGGTTCGGGCACGCAGTCGAACATGAATGTGAACGAGGTGATCGCCAACCGCAGCCATGTATTGCAGGGTCATCAACTTGGCGAGGGGAAGACCTTTATCCACCCGAATGATGATGTGAATAAATCGCAGTCATCCAACGATACGTACCCCACGGCCATGCACATTGCTGCCTATAAAATGGTGACCGATGTAACCATACCCGGCATTGAAAAGCTGCGGGATACGCTGAAGGCCAAGTCGGACGAGTTTAAAACGGTGGTAAAGATTGGCCGCACGCACCTGATGGATGCCACGCCGCTTACCCTGGGCCAGGAGTTTTCGGGCTATGTTTCACAACTGGACCACGGCTTAAGGGCCTTAAAAAACACGCTTAACCATTTGAGCGAGCTGGCCCTGGGCGGCACCGCCGTAGGCACCGGCATCAATACGCCAAAGGGCTATGATGTTAAGGTTGCCGGATACATTGCCAAGTTTACCGGCCTGCCTTTCCGCACCGCCGAAAACAAGTTTGAGGCGCTGGCGGCGCATGATGCGATAGTAGAAAGTCATGGCGCATTGAAGCAAATTGCCGTATCGCTGATGAAAATTGCCAATGATATCAGGATGCTGGCTTCGGGGCCGCGGTCGGGCATTGGCGAGATACACATACCGGACAATGAGCCGGGATCGTCCATTATGCCCGGCAAAGTAAACCCAACCCAAAACGAGGCCGTTACCATGGTAGCCGCGCAGGTGATGGGCAATGATGTGACCGTATCGATAGGCGGCTCGAACGGGCACTATGAGCTGAACGTGTTTAAACCGGTGATGGCAGCGAACTTCCTGCAGTCGGCCAGGCTGATAGGTGATGCCTGTACGTCATTTAATGACCATTGTGCAGCCGGTATCGAACCAAATTATGCCGGCATTAAAAAGCACCTGGAGAATTCGCTGATGCTGGTAACGGCACTGAACCCGCATATCGGTTATGAAAATGCCGCAAAAATTGCCAAGAAAGCGCTGAAGGAAAACCTTTCGCTGCGGGAAGCCGCGTTGGCACTGGAGCTGCTAACGAATGAGGAGTTTGACCTGTGGGTTAGGCCGGAGGATATGATTGGGGGGCTGAAGTAGCCGCCTCACCCCAAACCCCTCTCCAAAGGAGAGGGGCTTAAAGAGCCTCACCCTACTTTAAAAAACAGTTTAGAAAAAACCTTCATGCAAAAGCCTTTCGCCTTTCGCCTTTTACCTTTCACCTCAAAAGTGGCTTTCTGCTTTTTGCTTTTTGCTTTCAGCTCCTCCTGCTGGTTCAACCCTAACATGCAAACGCCGGGGCAAAGCTACCTGCAGGGCGAATGGCAGCAGGACTCTGTAACAAATCAAAAGCAATTGCTCAGCTATTCGCTTTATCATATTAAATTTAGCTGCGATTCCTTTTTTATGTCGATACACTCCTTCAGCAAAGTAGACAACGGCGTGGATACCTGTATGCGGTCGGGCCAGTGGATGGAGTATACCCGGGGCGTTTACGTGCAAACCAATGATACCCTGCATTTAAAAGGACAATTTGCCAATGCCGATTTTACCATAAAAGACGATAAGGGCTGCTTCAGATCGGGCGATTATGCCGAGGATTTTAAAATGAGCAAACGGTCGGACTCGTTGATCCGGTTTGTAAGCCTCACCAATGTTATCCCGATTGATGCGCGATTGATCAAAAGAACTACCTGCCACCCAAAACCACTATGATATGAAAAACAAATTTGTTAAACAGTTACTGCTTATTGCAACAGTTATTTATTTCCCGCTGCAGTCGATGGCCTGGGGAACGCAGGGCCACCGTATTTGCGGGCAGATCGCGAGTTTTTATCTTACGCCCAAAGCCAAAAAAGCGATTGATGAAATATTAGGCGGCGAATCGATTGCGCTGGCCAGTAACTGGGCGGACTTTATCAAGTCGGACCCTAACTACGCTTATTTATCGCCCTGGCATTACATCGACTTTAATAAACAATACACCTACCCCGAAATGGTGGAGTTTTTGAAAACCGATACCGCAACGGATGCCTATACCAAAATGAATTTTTTGATCGGCGAGTTGAAGAAGAAGAACCTGGCGCTTGACAAACAGCGGCTATACCTGCGCATGCTTATCCATATTATTGAGGATGTACACCAGCCGATGCATACCGCCCACGCGGACGACAAAGGCGGAAACGATTTTAAGGTGAACTGGTTTAGCACGCCCACCAACCTGCATTCGGTTTGGGATTCGCAGTTGATCGACTTTCAGCAGCTCAGCTTTACCGAATATGCGTCGGCCATCCATTTTTGCACGGCAGCGCAACGCGCACAATGGCAGGCGGACCCCATAAGCAAATGGCTGTTTGAATCGAACCAGATTGCCGAAAAATTATACACCGAAATAAAACCGGGCGATACGCTTAACTACCGCTATAATTTTAACCACATCGCCATTGTTAACCAGCAAATGCTTAAAGCCGGCGTAAGGCTTGCGGGGGTGTTGAATGCTTTATTTGGTTAGAATTTGGTTGTAATGTTGAAAGGTTGTAAAGTTGGAATGTTAAAATGATCTGCTAAACAACCTTACAACATTCCAACTTTACAACATTCCAACAAAACGTTGTTGTAATGTTGAAAGGTTGTAAAGTTGGAATGTTAAAACGATCTGCTAAACAACCTTACAACATTCCAACTTTACAACATTCCAACAATAAAAAATGAAAATACTAATGGTCTGCCTCGGCAATATTTGCCGGTCGCCGCTGGCGCATGGCATTATGGAGCAAATGGCGAGGGGCAAAGGCCTGGATTGGGAAGTGGAGTCGGCAGGTACAGGTAACTGGCACGTTGGCGAGCCGCCCGACCAGCGTTCCATCCGCACTGCCCGCGCGCACGGGATTGACATCAGCGGGCAGGTGTGCCGCCTTTTCAGGGTTAGCGATTTTGATACTTACGACCATATTTTTGTGATGGACCGGAATAACCTAAGCGATGTTTTGGCTATGGCGCGAAATAAATCGGATGCCGCAAAAGTTAAACTGCTGCTTGGCGACAAAATAGTACCCGACCCCTACTACGAGGATGAGCAGTTTGAGCCGGTTTTTAAAATGGTGGAGGAGGGTTGCAGGGTGATCATTGAGGAGCTTTCCTGAAGCTAAAAAACGCCAGGTCTTCTCCGTCTTTTATAACATTCTCCTGCCGCTTAAATCCGGTTTTTTCGAGCACCTTTTGCGACGCGAAGTTTGACGGGTGGGTGAATGCGATTATTTCGGCGGCGCCGGTTTTTGTAAATGCATAGTCGACTAAATTCCTCACGAGTTCGCTGCCAATCCCTTTGCCCCAATATTTTTGGTGAAGGACATAGCCCAATTCAACGCATTGCATATTTTGATTATTAGGCTCAAGCCTGCAGGCGCCGACAAAATCATTATCAGCCTGGTTAAAAATCGCCCAGCGCGCCAGCCCCGAACCGTCGTTGTACCTGGCCAAACCTTCAGCAAACCGTTTCTTTCGTTCCGTTGCCGACCGCTCATTGATGAATAGCGTTACAGATGTATCAGCGTAGAGATATAAATAAAGGTATTCTTCGTCAGGATTAAACTCCCTGATGTATAATCGCGGGGTGTCGGCTACGGTCTGCATACTTCAAATTATTGCCGGTTCTTTTTAAGGCTAAAAAATGCCAGTTCTTCGCCGTCACGAAAAATATCGTTCCTACGCTCCAGCCCCGCTTTCATCAGCACTTTTTGGGACCCAATGTTTTGCAGCGTAGTTACGGCAACTATTTCGGGAATGTTGGTGTGGGTAAAAGTATAAGCTACCAAAATTTGAGCCATTTCGCCGGCGATACCTTTGCCCCAGAATTTTCTGCTCAGCACATAACCCAACTCAACCTGGTCGGGATTGTTACCGTAGGGCCGCAACAGGCAAATACCTATAAACTCCTCGTTGCCGTTATTAAACATACCCCAGCGGCCCAAAACCCTCTTTTCAACATAATCCTTAAATGTTTCCCTGAAAAGCTGCAGGTTTTCATGCCGGGTCCTTTTGGGCAGATGCAAGGTCACTTCTTTATCGTCAAAAAGCGAAAGATAGGTTTGCTCGTCTGCCGGTACGAATTCCCTGATAAAAAAGCGGGGAGTTTGGGCGATAATGCGCATGGCTCAAAGTTATATAAAATGAGTTAACCGGCACATATATGGCGCCGCAGGTGCTTATTCTGTCTGAATTTTGACAAAGTGTACTAAGACTCGTTTAATTTGGTTCGTTTTTTACCAGCTCCCAAACGGTTTTGTTAAAATCAGCCTTGGTGATGCCATTCACTTTTTCAAGCGCTTTGAAATAATTGTCTTCATCGGCTTGGCGCTTGCCGCAACTCAGCAGTTCCATTACCGGGGCAAACCCTTTTTCTTTTTCAGTTTTTTGTACGATGAGGGCATTGATGAAATAAGCGATTACAAAGGTTTTATAATCTTCCTGGTAAAAATTATTGTACCCGGAATATAACTTTAGCCAATCCGCATCGGGGTGGTCGGCGGCATATTTTTTAAACAGGGCCAATACTTCGGGCCAGGTTTTGCCCCAACTGCCGCCGTAGAGGTAGGCGCAGCCCTCGTCCACCGGGCGGTTTATTTTATCTGTTGATAAAACCATACGCAGGCGGTCGTGCCATAAATCGTGACGGTCGAAGCGGGACTTGTCGGTATAGCCGCCTATAAGCGTTACGGTCTGGTTGTTTTCATGCCCTATCAGGCCATCGTAACGTATGCCGCTATAATCCAGCTTATAGTCGATTCCGAGCAACTGGAGCACCTCGGGATAGTCGGCGCAGCTGTAATACAAAACCGGTTCGGCTTTTACATTCAGGCGTTTATTGCAGGAAGCTAAAAAGTCGACATAGGCTCTCGCTTCGCTCATATTAAGCGAATCCCTGTAATAAAAACTGCAGAAATCTATTTTTTTCAATTTCCATCCCAGGGTATTTTGCCGGAGCATGGTATAGAAGCGATAACTTCCATTTTCTTCTACGGCCATCAGCCTGAAACTCGCACGCAATACAGACGCGCCATCGGCATACCCCAAATAAGCAAACTGCACCACCAGGCGGCGGTTGCCGGCGTCCACCAAATTCTCCAAAACAGGCTTATAAAAATGATCATCCTTTAGTTTGATGTTTTTATCCATGCCTTTCAGCTCGTCCAGCAGCGCCGACATGGCCGGCAGGTCGGCGGGCAATACATATTGGTCGGCCTTGTTAGGGCTTTCCTTTTGTGCCAGGAATTGATTGAGCGATTCGACAAGTTGCTGTTTGGTGGCTGAATCGACCAGAAAACGCACCTCTTTCGGAACCGTAACCGATTGTGCATGCGAAAAAGATGAGCATACCATCAAAAGAGCGAAAAGTAACCATGTGATTTGTTTCATCGGATTTAATTTAAAGTTTGCAGTCATCAGCAAAATATCGCTAATTTAGACTACCAATATAAACGTTGTAGATGTGAGGTTTGAGACATGAGATTTGAGAAAGTCGTATTTTCTTTTGTCTCAAATCTAAAATCTCACATCTAAAATCTAACCAAACAATTATGAACAAAAAACTTACCATCGGCGGCCTGTGCTTGTTTACCTGCGCATTGGCTATTGCATTGTGCAGCGCAAAGTTGCCATCCTCAAATTATTCTTCAAAACAAACGAAGCACCTTGTGAAAGTGACTAAGCCGGTAGATAGCGGCTGGCGGCAACTATTTAACGGCAAGGACCTTGACGGCTGGAAACAAGTTGGCCCGGGCGCGAGGTATGTGGAGAACGGCCTCACCGGCAGTCACGGCGGTATGGGATTATGCTATTGGACGAAAGAGAAATTCGGCGATTGTGTGATCCGCGTGGTATATAAAATGCAAAAAGAAAATAGCAACTCGGGGTTTTTTATACGAATCCCTATTGAGCCGCGCGAAGCCTGGATGCCGGTGTACTATGGGTATGAAGTACAGATCGATAATCACCCGGAAACATCCGGCGAGGATGAATACCATATTACCGGTAGTTTATATTCGTTAACCAAACCCCATTCCAAACCAGGCAGGCCCGGCCCGCAATGGAACGTGATGGAAATTACGCTGGATGGCCCGCACACTATTGTTTATGTTAACGGCCAATTGGTAACGGATTATACAGAAGGCGACCCCGTGCCAGAACGAAAATTCGATTATGAGCCCTTCCGTGGCTTACGGCCAAATTACGGTTTTATTGGCCTGCAAAATCATGGTGATGACGACGTGGTTTTTTTTAAGACAGTTGAAGTAAGGCCTTTACACCTAAAATAATCCCGGAGATGGAAGAAAATAAAAACAACACCGAAAAAAATACGCTCAGCCGCGGAGATTTCCTAAAGAAATCTGCCATAGCTGCTGCCAGTTTCTATATTGTACCGCGTCATGTGTTGGGCAAAGGATATAAAGCCCCAAGCGATAAGCTTTACATAGCAGCAGTTGGCACAGGCGGCGAAGCGGAAAATGATATTCATCACTTTGCCACCGCACCAAAGAAAAATGCCGAAATCGCCTTTTTATGCGATGTGGATGAGCGACCGGCCGCTCAGCGACGGAAAGAATTCCCGAAAGCAAAGTTTTACCACGACTGGCGGGAGATGTTTGATAAGGAGCACAAAAATTTTGATGCCGTTACCGTGGCAATTCCCGATCATAACCATGCTATTGTGGGCCTCGGCGCTATGCAACTGCGTAAACATTTGTACCTGCAAAAGCCCTTAACGCATGACATTTATGAAGCGAGGATATTAACCGAAGCCTCCAAAAAGTACGGAGTGGTTACGCAGATGGGCGATCAGGGCGCATCTTGTGATGGCATGCGCACGCTGCGCGAGTGGTTCGAGGCCGGGCTGATCGGCGATATCGAAAAAGTGTACTGCTGGACCGATCGGCCTGTTTGGCCACAGGGTATATCGTGGCCAACCGCAAAGCCGCCCGTTCCCCCGGAGTTAAAATGGGACCTGTGGCTCGGTACCGCCCAGCATGTGGACTATATCGATAACCTTGTGCCCTTTAACTGGCGCGGCTGGTGGCAGTTTGGCACTGGCGCTTTGGGCGATATGGGTTGCCATATCATGGGGCCGCCGTTTAAACTGTTCGAACTGGGCTATCCCACGATGATCTCGGGCAGCGCCAGCACGGTTTATACCGGCATTTTTAAAGAAGGCGTCTTCCCCGAAAGCGGGCCTGTCTCCAGCCATATTAAATATGATTTCACCCTAAAAAATGGGAAACCGCTGGAATTGCATTGGATGGATGGCGGTATAACGCCTGACCGCCTTGCGGAACTCGACCCGGATATAAATATGAACGAGGCACTGGGCGACACTCCAAGCGAAAACGATTTTGAAGGCTGTACGCTGTTTATTGGCACTAAAGGAAAGGTTTCCTGCGGATGGGGAGGGAGCCATCCGCGGCTGTTGCCCCTCTCGTTGAATAAGGATGTACATGTTCCGGAAAAATATCCCCGCGTGGAAGGCGGCATGGATGGACACTGGTGGCAGTTTGTGGATGCGGCCATTGCCGGTTATGGCAAAATGGAGGTGGACTCGCCGTTTGAAGGTTATGCCGGGTCATTAACCGAAACAGTGTTGCTGGGTAACCTGCTGTTACGAAGCTTTGATATACAGGAAAAGATAAAACGCAACGACCCCGTTTACGGCAATATGGAAGGCTTGAAATTTAGCGGCCGGTATGTTGGGTTGAAGTGGGATGCTGAAAACAAAAGGGTGACCAATTACGATCCTGCTAACCAGTTTATCCGCAGGACGTATAGGGAGGGGTGGGGTGATTTGAAACTGTAGTAACTGACCTTCCATCAAAAAAATTCATTGCCGTCGACTTTAGTCGACGGAATATTGAAAATCAGACTTAGGGCTTTAGCCCAAAAACGTCGCTATGATTGATCGACGGGCGGTTTGGCTAAGGCCAGACCTATCCAACTTGCGAAATATGTACTTAAACGAATAGCAATAGGCAAGACAGCCGTAGGATAGTTGCGGTTCCACCTGACACGGAGCGCAGGGTGCTCTGCGAGTTTAAGTTAACCCACAAAATTTGATTAGGCTGATATAGTCGTCGATTTCAACAAACATATAAGGAGCGCTTGGTCGGTATAAATCGACCAAAAAAGCGCTTTTTCGTTCCATAGGAACCCCGCACGTGCGCGGGTGGTCGCCGAGTTACAGGTAATTGAGCGATGTATACACCTAATTTTTATGGGTTAACTTAAATCTGCGAGAGACCCTGCGGAAACAGGAGTCATTACTTTTAAGGCAGGGATTATTCTAGACGGGAAAATTCGGAAAGAAATAAAAACAGTTTTAGAAATCGAAGATTAATCTTGTCCCAACTGATATACAGTTACCTTCCTTTATAATAATTTAAAAGGCCTTCCGTGTCAAAATGATCGACGAGTTCATAATCGCACGAGAACACTGGGTGGATTTCGTCTCCGTCTTCAAGGCTGCTTTTAACATGAAGTTTGACGGCTTCTCTCATGCGTTCATTCACTTCTTTTGGGGTAGCGCCCGTGGCGACACATCCAGGTAACAATGGTATGCAAGCCGAAAAATTGCGGCCTGAATAATGTATGTCGATAGTTACTTTTTCGTTTTGCAAAGTTATTCAAAGCTAACTATTTGGATGCTTTTTCATTGCTCATTAAATATATTACATTTGATTTATTCCGCCAATGTTCCCCCTTCAGGGGGTTAGGGGGTAAACACCAACTCCAGCAACACCGGACAATGATCCGAATGCCTCGCCTCGGGCAAAATAGCCGCTCTTTTAATGTTCGGCTCCAGTGCGTGGGTAGCCATATTATAATCAATACGCCATCCCAAGTTCTTGGCACGCGAATTGGCGCGGAAGCTCCACCAGGTATAGTTGTGCGGCTCCTTATTCATATGGCGGAATGTGTCGATGTAGCCCGAATTGATAAAATTTTCCATCCATTCCCGTTCCTCCGGCAAAAAACCGGATGAGTTGGCGTTTGATTTTGGGTTGTGTATATCGATGGGCCGGTGGCAAATATTATAATCTCCCGATACAACTAATTTGGGACACTGTGATTGCAGCAACTCCAGGTATCGCCCAAATTCATCTAAGAAACGGTATTTAAATGCCTGCCGGTCGTCGCCGCTGGAGCCGGAGGGAAAGTACACGCTCATTACCGAAACTTCATCAAAGTCAACCCGGATGTTGCGGCCTTCGCGGTCGTAGTCGCTGATACCACAGCCGTATTCTACATGTTTAGGTGTTTTTTTGGTGAAGATGGCAGTGCCGCTATAGCCTTTTTTTTCAGCCGGGTACCAGTAATGTTCGTAGCCTAAATGTTCAACCAAAATCAGGTCGCTCACCACATCAGGCGAAGCCTTAATTTCCTGCAGGCAAACCACATCAGCATCGGTAGCCTGCAGCCAGGCCAGCCAGTTTTTACTCATCGCCGAGCGGATGCCATTGACGTTATAAGTAATTATTTTCATTTCGGATTTCGGAATTTCGATTTCGGATTTAAAAAGATGAATATTTATTGATTTGAGGATATTGAAAAAAATTCTATATCAGGTAACGAATAGCAAATTGAAAATAAATAAATCCGAAATCGAACATCCGAAATCCGAAATAAGCGCAGGGTTAGTGCGCCGGCCAAAGCAACTCGTCCAACTCTTTACATTCCTTTTTGCTCAGCAGCTCAACCGTCATCGGGATATCCATTACCGGCCGGTCATTCTTGTCCGTTTTCACTGCTGCAATACGGTCGATCATGTCAAGGCCCATCACCACTTCGCCATAAACCGTGTAGTTTTGATCGAGATGGGGAACTCCGCCGACTGAACGGTAATATTCGCGCTGCCACTCGGGTATTTTATGGCCCTTTAAGCGCGTGTTTTCTAAAGTATCCAGCTTGCCATCGCTAAAACGCCGGCCTTCCACAATGTAAAACTGGCAGCCGCTGGAAGCTTTTGCCGGGTTATCGTCTCTCGCGGCAGCAAGTACGCCGCGTTTGTGAAACAGGCTGTCCCTGAATTCTGCCGGAACGGTATAACCCACATCACCGTTGCCTAATTCGGCGCCCGGTTTTGCTTTGGTGGTATCTTTTGAGTCCGGATCACCGCCCTGGATCATAAAGTTTTGTATCACCCGGTGAAAGAGCGTTCCATTATAAAAACCCTGTTTTGCCAGCTTGATAAAATTGTCGCGGTGTTTTGGAGTTTCGTTGTACAGGCGGATGATACATTCGCCGTAAGCGGTTTTGATCCGGACATATTGGTTTACAGGACCACCGGCGAAAGCCGTTGAGAAAGCAACCGATAACAGAACAACTGATAAAAATCTTTTCATTATAAATCAACTAAATAATAATGGGCACTAACTTAATCAATTCTCCCGATAGTTATCGGGACAACATAGTCAACTTAATCAACCATCAAGTTCCTCAAAATAACTGATCATCAATGATTTTATCACCATTTCCTGTTCCAGCAAAGTATAATTCGGAATGGTTTTCACCAGTTTCCAGTGCGGCCAGCCATCCTGGTCCAGTCCTTCGAGTTCATAAAAACCCAGCATGCTGAATAGTTTGCAGGTCGCGATATGCATCAGTTCCTCTTTTTGCCGCTTGCTGAATTTTTTTGGCCCCTTGCCCAGTTCCTGCACGCCGATCAGGAAGAGCATCACTTTAATGTCCGGTTTTTCGCCGTCAAATTCGTCTGCTATCCGTTGCTGTAACGCGTTCCATTTTAAATTGATCTCGGCAGGTTTCATGGCGGTAAATATAGGAGGAGTTCATAGTTCATGGTTCATAGTTCATGGTTTTTTTGTTGGTTCATAGTTCATGGTTCATGGAAGGAGAATTGTGTGTAGATCGGTATCGGGACGATGGCTAATTGTTGAAAGATCGATCAAATCACCCATCAGCTATAATTTTTACCATGAACTATGAACCATGAACCATGAACTGTTCTCCAAAAGGAAACCTTGTTGCATCTAACGGGATTGTTACCTTTGCCGGGATTTTGGAAACTATTATTGTCTATTTTTGTTCGATTTTAATAAAAGGGGCTTGTTGACGACTTGAAAAAGGATAAATATCATATTCTGTGCTCGTGGATACTGCTGGTTTGCTTTGTCGCCGGCCAGTGCATGGTATATGCCCATCAACATCCTATTACCGGGTCTGAAAAAAAAATAATTGACATTTCCGGGTCAGCGCCACGCCAAATCGTAAAAGAGAAGTGCCAACTGTGCGATGTGATGCATCACAATGCCATGCTGGCTTCATACCAGGTGTATCTTAACCCGGTGGCCGTTGTTGGCCATACGTATAAAAGCATCGAATATAATTTCACCAGCGTCCGGCTTATTCTTTCCGGCGACAGGGCACCCCCATCCCGGCAATCATAAATCCATAAGCCAAAATAGTTTTTATTTGTTATCAGCTTAAACTATTTGGCGTTACACTACATCTCAAGTGTAATAAAAGTGTTAAAAGAGTGTCTTATTGTAATGGTTTTTGCTGATCGGCTGTCATCATAAGACTTGATTTTCAAACAGCAATTGTTAAAATTTTCATGAGATTATTAAATAAATTCTTCGTCTTATCAGCCTTCCTCCTTTTTGTTAGTGTGATTTGCCGGGCAAATGCGCCGGCTGACCCCGGAGGAACTATCGGCAACATAACGGGCACGGTGACGGATAAGGCTGACGGCAAGCCCATTATAGGGGCCAGCGTAAGTATCCCCGACCTGCGAACGGGGTCGATCACTGATGAAAACGGACATTTCACACTAAATAATCTGCCAAAGGGTGTTTATCTGGTTCAGGTTAGCTATATCGGGTATTTAACACTGACGCAAAAGGTCGACTTCACAAAAACAACGGTGATTAATTTTCAGTTGGCTGCCTCCACTATTGAGGCGGGCGAAGTGGTGATCACAGGGGTAAGCAAGGCTACTGAAATAAAGCGCGATCCGGTGCCGATGGCTGCGGTTGGCAAAAGCTTTATCGACGAGCACTCGGCCAGCGGGAACGTAATTGACGAAATTGCCAGTTTGCCCGGCATCAGCGCGGTTACTACCGGTCCAAATATATCTAAACCTTATATTCATGGTTTAGGTTATAACCGGGTGATAACGCTGCAGGACGGCATCCGCCAGGAGGGACAGCAGTGGGGCGATGAACACGGCATCGAGGTCGACCAGAATTCAATCGACCGCGTCGAGATTATCAAAGGGCCTGCAAGTTTAACTTACGGCTCTGATGCCATCGGCGGGGTGGTTAACCTCATCACATCTACGCCTGTTCCGGAGGGTAAGATACTTGGTTCGGTACAGGAGATATACGGCACTAACAACGGTTTATTTAATACCTCGTTTAAATTGCAGGGTAACGATAGCGGCAAGGTTTGGGGCGTGGTCCTTTCGGACAAGATGGCGAAAGACTACACCGATCCGCATGATGGCCGCGTTTATGCAACCAACTTTAACGAAAAGGATGCGCGGGCGATGATCGGGATGCACAAATCCTGGGGGTCATCCTACCTCAATGCCTCGATATTTGACGATTTGCAGGCTATCCCGGATGGCAGCCGTGATTCGCTCACCCGGCAGTTTACCAAACAGATAACCGATGCTGATCCTTACCGCCCGATTGTTCCGGAGTCTGAATTAAATTCATACAGTCTGCCGGTTTTACACCAGCATGTACAGCTTTACCGTATTTACGACAACAGCAACTTTATACTCGGCGGTGGTAACCTGGCTGTGAACCTCGGTTATCAATATAGCCACCGGCGCGAGTACACCCATCCGGAGGACCCCGATATTCCGGGGCTTAACCTGCAGCTGGCCACCTACACGTATGACGTAAAATACAATTTCGAGATTGCCAAGGATTACGAAACCACGGTGGGCGTTAATGGCATGTACCAAAACAATACGCTCGGTTATAGTACCGATTTCCCAATCCCGGCCTATCACCAGTTTGACATCGGGCCGTTTTTTGTCTTGAAAAAGACTTTTGGTAAGTTGGACCTTGAGGGTGGTTTGCGTGAAGACAGTCGTTCATTCAGCGGGCAGGCGGCCTATATCGATACGGCAGTCAAGTATTTCCCAACGCTTTATACCGGTCCGAACCCAACATCAACAGCTAACGTTACCCAGCAGTTCAGCGCGCTAAACAAAACCTTTACAGGTACATCGGGCAGCTTTGGGGGAACCTATAATTTTTCGGACAAATTTTTGATAAAAGGCAATGTTGCACGCGGGTTTCGCGCACCAAGTATTGCAGAACTCTCAGCAAACGGCCCCGACCCGGGCTCGCAAATATACCATGTTGGCAACAGTAGTTTTAAACCCGAGTTTAGCGTGCAGGAGGATGTTGGCGCATTCCTTACACTCGAGAACGTGTCGGCCAGCGCGGAAGTTTTCAGGAATAATTTACAAAACTATATTTTCCAGGAACAGATACTGGATGCAAACGGCGACCCGGAAAGAGTGAATGCCGACGGCTCACCCAATCCCAACGGCCAATACAGTAAATTTACTTATGAGCAAACCAAAGCGGTGATACAGGGCGGGGAGTTCAGTCTTGACATCCACCCATGGCCCTGGCTGCATTTTGAAAACTCGCTAACGTTAACCTACGGGCAAAACCTGGGCAATGGCGAGCATGTGCCCGACAGCCTGAAATATTTGCCGTTTATCCCGCCGGCGCATAGCCACTCGGAATTGAGAGGTACCTTTGCCAAAGGCTTCGGCACTTTCAGGAATGTATATGGCTTTGTCGGCTTTGATCATTTTGATGCCCAGGGACACTTCTTCTCGGCTTACGGAACAGAAACTTATACGGCAGGATACAATTTGCTTAGTGCAGGTTTCGGCGGAAATATTGTGAATGCCGCAGGTAAGAAACTTGTTGAGATTTTTATCGAGGGCACAAACCTGGGTAATGTGAACTATCAAAGCAACATGAGCCGGTTAAAGTATTTTGACAATCCTGTTGTACCGCCAGGCGTTCAGCCGGGTATATTCAATATGGGGCGGGACATAAGTTTTAAAGTGGTGATCCCTTTTGATTTGTCGCCGCACGAAAAAGCGGAAGTGAAAATGTAAAACAACCTATTTGTCATTGCGAGCGCAGCGCGGCAACCTCGTCGCCAACCAAGCGGTAATGCATTGGCGACGAGGTTGCTTCGTCGCGCCCGGCGCGCTTTCCCGGCCTGCTCCTCGCAATGACAATATTTGATTTAGCTATTTTTTAAATACCCGATAATCTCAGCAAGCGATTTTTTCTCCTGTTCGCCCGTCAACATATTTTTGATCGCCAGTAATCCGCTTTCCATTTCCTCGCTGCCGATGATGATCACGTAAGGGATGTTTTTCCCGTTGGCATAATCCAGTTGCTTTTTTATTTTGGCCCCGGCAGGATACAGCTCAGCGCTCATCTCCCGGCTGCGCAATTGTTGTACGATAGGGAAGGCATATTTTTCCCCTTCTTTATCAAAACAGCATATCAGTACTTTGGTTGATTGCGCTGTTTCTGCAGGGAAAAGTTTAAGCTCTTCCATCACATCATAAATACGATCGGCCCCGAAGGAAATACCTACACCCGTAAGGCCCTTCATCCCAAACATGCCGGTAAGATCGTCATACCGGCCGCCGCCGCCGATGCTGCCCATGGCCACTTCGTTTGTTTTCACCTCGAAGATGGCGCCGGTGTAATAGTTTAAACCGCGGGCCAGGGTGATGTCGAGTTCTAAGTTGGCAGTTTGTAGTGGGCAGTTGGCAATGTAGTTGAGAACGGTCTCTATTTCATCACAGCCTTTTAGGCCGGTATCTGAATTGATGAGCGCCAGGCGAAGGCTTTCCAGTTTGGCCTCGTTGGAGCCTTCGAGCAAAATAACCGGTTTTATTTTTTCAATATCTTCTTCGGAAAAGCCACGGTCCATCAATTCTTTGGTCACCCCGTCGAGGCCGATTTTATCCAGTTTATCAATGGCTACAGTGAGATGTATAATGCTATCGCTTTTGTCTATAATTTCGGCAATACCTGATAGAATTTTTCTATTATTTATTTTTATCGTGAAATCTTTCAATCCCAGCTTGCTTAAAGCCTCATCGTAAATGAGAACAAACTCAGCTTCGTTCAGCAAGGAATCAGAACCTACCACATCTGCATCGCACTGGTAAAACTCGCGGTAGCGGCCTTTTTGCGGACGGTCAGCCCGCCAAACCGGCTGCACCTGGAAACGTTTGAACGGGAAAGTGATCTCGTTTTGGTGCATCACCACGTACCGGGCGAAGGGGACGGTGAGATCGTAGCGAAGCGCTTTTTCGGAAATTTCAGAAGTAAAACTTTTTGTGTTAAATAGTGCAGTCATATATTTTACAGCCTTACTATTCCACTCGTCAATGATTTTATTTAGAGTACTACTAATCTGTGCCGGATATAATGACTCTCCGGCCGAAGAATTATGCTGGCCAATTAAATAATAATCATACAAATCATTTAGGTCTTTTAACAAAACTTCCTTTTCGACAAAATCGCCGCGATCTACCTTTTTATATGAATTTGTTTTTTCAACAAAATCTCCACTATCAAGTATCTTAAATATCAGCTTATCTCCCTCATCCCCATACTTACCCATCAACGTCGAAAGGTTTTCCATCGAAGGCGTTTCTATCTGCTGATAGCCATATTTACGAAACACACTTTTTATCGTATCAAAAATGAAGTTACGCCTCACCATTTCGGTGGGTGAAAAATCACGGGTGCCCCTGGGTACGGATGGTTTGTCTGCCATGCGGCAAATATAGCATTATCCCTTTTTAATTAGCCGGTATTTGCCATAGCCGATGGGTTTGAAGCTATGGGTGTTCGGGGGATTAAATATTTGAAGCTACCCTCTTTCCGGCGAAGCCGAAGAGAGGGCCGGCGAGCGAAGCAAAGCCGGGGTGAGTCTACGCGTGGTGCAAGCGTGACGGTAATGTCTGCCGGGTTGACTCACCCGAACCCCGTACGTACGGGGCTTCGCTCGTTCACCCTCTCTTCCGCAAGCGGGAAAGAGGGACGGGGAGTGCCTCGAACACGTAAGGTTTTAAACGCTCTGTATTCAGCAAGCGCGTTCCTATCCAGGGGAATCGCTTTTAAAAAACCAGGCATATTTAAATGAGGCTAAAGCCATTATATCGCTTCAATTTACCCGTTGGCTGAAGCCAACGGCAATGAATGAAAGATTTTTCTTCTAAATTCATTGCCGTTCCTTTTAAGGAACGGAAAAAATAAACAAACCAGCAACAGCTTTAGCCTCAAACCAGCGACAAGTTTTTAAACGCGATTTCCCTGCGTTCCTATCCTAAAATCCTCGCAATCTTAAAAATCTTAGTTACCTTTGCATCCTCAAAATTTGCTATAAAAAATGTTTGAAAATTTATCCGATAAGCTGGAAAGGGCCTTTAAAGTATTAAAGGGACAAGGATCAATCACCGAGATCAACGTGGCGGAAACCATGAAGGAGATCCGCAAAGCCCTTTTGGATGCCGACGTAAACTATAAAACCGCCAAAGCTTTTACTGACGAAGTAAGGCAAAAAGCTATCGGCCAGAATGTATTGACGACCATTTCGCCGGGACAATTGCTCACCAAGATCATGAGCGACGAGCTGACCGAATTGATGGGCGGCAGCACGGCTGACCTGACTTTCCCGGCTACACCGACCATTATATTGATCGCCGGCCTTAATGGTGCGGGTAAAACAACTTTTACCGGTAAGCTGGCCAACTACCTTAAAACACAAAAAAATAAAAAGCCTTTACTGGTTGCCGATGATATTTACCGCCCGGCTGCTATCGAGCAGCTGCAGGTTTTAGGCGCTCAAATCGGCGTTCCGGTTTATGCAAATTTGGAATCAAAGGACCCAATAGCCATAGCCCGTGAAGGCATAGCCCAGGCAAAGCAAAACGGCAATAACGTGGTGATCATAGATACCGCCGGTCGTTTGAGCATTGACGAGGCCATGATGCGCGAGATTGAGCAGGTGAAAGCTGCCGTTAATCCGCATGAAATATTATTCGTGGTTGACGCCATGACAGGGCAGGATGCCGTGAATACCGCCAAGGTGTTTAATGACAGGCTGGACTTTACCGGCGTTATCCTGACCAAGCTGGACGGCGATACCCGCGGTGGCGCGGCCTTGTCCATCAAGTCGGTGGTGAATAAGCCGATCAAGTTTATCGGTACCGGCGAAAAGATGGAAGCGCTGGACGTTTTCCACCCCGACCGTATGGCCTCGCGCATTTTGGGCATGGGCGACGTGATCTCGCTGGTTGAACGTGCTCAGCAGCAGTTTGACGAAAAAGAGGCCGCTGAGCTGCAAAAGAAGATCCGCAAAAACAAGTTCGACTTTACCGATTTCTATTCCCAGATACAGCAGATCAAAAAAATGGGTAATATGAAGGACCTTATGGGCATGATACCCGGCGTGGGCAAAATGATGAAAGATGTTGAAGTGGATGACAATGCGTTTAAAAATATCGAGGCCATCATCCAATCCATGACGCCCTACGAAAAAAGCAACCCCGACAGCATTAACCAAAGCCGCCGCAACCGTATCGCCAAAGGCTCGGGCACCAACCTGGTGGAAGTAAACCGGCTGATCAAGCAGTTTGAGGATATGCGTAAGGTGATGAAGCAAATGAGCAACCCCGCGGCCATGGCAAATATGATGCGGAGAATGCCGCGTTGACAATTTGAAGATGTGCTGATTTGGAGATTTGAAAATGATGTTGATTAATTTTCAAATCTTCAAATTGCCAAATCCTCAAATCATACAAAATTCAACCCGGCAAAACTTTTCGTCAAAATCTGGCCGTTATTTATATCCAGCCATTTGTCGAGTAATGTAGCGTACACATCTCTGAAATCGATCTGGTATTTCAGATCGCCGTTGTCTAATTGCGACAGGTTTGGCGCTTCATTATAAAAACCCGCCTTTGTAAGTTTTCCGCCGTAGATCAAAATATTGTTGGCGGTGCCGTGATCAGTGCCATTGCTGGCGTTTTGCTCCACGCGCCGGCCAAATTCCGAGAAGGTCATCACCAGGGTATCATCCAGTTTGCCGCTTTGTTTTAAATCCTTAACAAAAGCAGCTACTGCATCGCCATAAATTTTTAATTGCCGTGCCTGCTGGTCCTGCTGGCGTACGTGGGTATCGAAACCGCTCAGCGAAACGTAATATATCCTGGTTTGCAAACCCGAATTGATGAATTTAGAAACCGTTTTCAATTGATTGCCCAATTGCGTCGCGGGGTATTCGCCCTTAACCATGTAAGTTTTCGAGGTGTTTTGAATGTACTCCGCTGATGAGTAAGTTTCTATCATGGTTTTGTACAGGTAGCCTAAATTGTCCTCGCTTAAGTTGTCGACGCTGTGGTCGTGTACAAGGTCTTTAAAAAACGGTTCGCGGGTGGTTTGATATAATTTGTTGGGATCCTGTACCGCTATGCCCTTCATTTTGGCGCCCTTCATCGCCAGCGACAGGGTATCGTCCACCTCGATCGCGGCATAAGGCTTGCTGCAGGTTTGACAATTGGAATCCAGGTAACGGCCGATCCAGCCGGTAGTTAAAAATTGGTTGGAGTCGCTGGCGGTTTGCCAGATATCCATCGAGCGGAAATGCGACCTGTCAGGATTCGGATATCCCACCGAGTTAATAATGCTCATCCAACCCTGGTCATATATTTCTTTCAGCGCGGAGAGGGCAGGGTTTAATCCCTGGATATCGTTCAGCTTTACAACGTCATTTTGATTGATGGCGATGGTCGACCGTTTTTGATAATAAATATCATTGCCATAGGGCACAATGGTATTCAAACCGTCATTTCCGCCTGATAGCTGGATGATCACCAGGTTTTTATAGCCCGTCAGGTCACTTTTTGCCAAAGCCTCAAAAGGCTTTAAAAAGGCGGGTATCATCAGTGCTCCTGATGCCAGCGCGGTGTTTTTTAAGAAGTGTCTGCGATCCATGGTGTCAATTAGTGATTTTGTGAATTAGTGAATTAGTGATTTGGCGAATCGTTAATTTTTTTTAACTCACTAATTCACTAACTCGCTAATTCACTAATTAAAACTAGCACAGCTGATACTCCGGTGTCGAAACAAGCTCGATCATCATAGCTTTGGTATCGCCGGCGCCGTTTACCCTGTTTAAAATTACGTTATTTAACTTTGGTTCCAGCATAAACCCGGCAATTGCTGCATTGGAAGCATCCTTCGGAATACCGTTCAATACTTTGTCCCAATTGGCGTTTGATTGCACACGAGTACTTACAAATTGCGCCTGGTTGCGAACCGTAGCTAAATAAGCCTCGTCCTCCGGGTCGGCCTTGCCGCTAAAATCTATCAGGCCGCCATCTAACAAAGTAGATGGTATTTTCAGCCGGTACATCAGGGACGAACTGTCAATCCAGTTCCGGCCGCCCGGCCACCCAGCGACATTTGGCGGATAAAACAATACCTGCCCCAATACTTTTTGAAATTGCAGCAAAATTTCAGGCTTGTCGTAAGTAATATAAAACTGCCGGCTCAGTCCTACCAAAAATTCAACCGGCGATTTTATCATGTTGCCTGAATTTTTATCATTATAAAACCAGCCGGCGGTAAAAATATATTCCAGTAGGGGTTTTATTTCGTAGTCGGCGTCATAAAATACATCGGCCATCGCGTTTACATGAACAGCATCCGGCACTTCATTTACCAGGTATTTATACAGCTTATTGCTGATGAAGTGCGCAGTCTCCTTTCTTTCCAGCAGCATGTTCAGGATATCCTCACCGGTAAAATTGCCGGTTTTGCCCATAAAAGTTTTTTGGCCGTCGTCATGCACCAATCTTCGCACCAAAAATTCACCATCCTTGTTAAAGCCGTAGCCCGTAAAAGCCCTTGCCGATTCTTTTATATCGTTTTCGGTATAGGTGCCCCGGCCTATGGTGAAAAGCTCCATTACCTCGCGGGCAAAATTTTCGTTGGGATGATTTTTTACGTTTTGCTGGTTGTTTAAAAACTGGAGCATTGCAGGCGCCTCCGCTACCTGGAAAAGCATCGTACGGAAGCTGCCGAGTGCATTGGCGCGATGTATATTATTGAGTTGCTGGGCAAAAAAAGCCTTATTGCTGCGGCAGGCAAAATGATTGTGCCAAAACAGCGTCATTTTCTCCTGCAAAACGGCATGGGTGTTCATCATTTTGTCCATCCAGGCAATGTTTAGGTCCTTTTCTTCCTGGCGCTGCTGCTGCATAAACATTTTGCGGGCCGCCACATCGGCCTTCATTGCGGGGGTATAGTCGGTATCCGTGGCTATAGCGGCAACAGGGTCATCAACGGCATCCAGCAGGTTTTTTACAGCATCTTTTACGGACAAATTTGCAAATGACTGCATGTCTTCAAAACGCAGGCCAAAGCCTGCCCGTGAATAAAGATGCTTTATTTGTTTGAGATTGTCCATGCCTTGTTTTGACGCTGCAAAACCAGGTTAGTTTAATTGTAAAAGATCAATAGTAGTATTATTTTAGAGCCATTAATTTGAACGCTTGAAAAAAATCCTTCACCTCCTCACGTTTTTGAATATTTTATGCCTGAGCGCACCCGCCCAGGTTCTTCCATACGGGGTGATTGACACCGCCGACCTAAAAATGACTTTATGCGATTTTGAAAAAGACGCTAATGCCGAGGTGCTTTTCGACCGCGCCGTTGTGAGGTATGAATTTACGTCGATCATTATGGAGCGGCATAAAAGGGTAAAAATTTTGAATGAAAAAGGAAAAAAAGAGGCAAACGTACGGATAGAATATTACGGAAGGCATGGAGATGAATCGATAAAGGATATCGAGGCCGAAACTATTAACCTGGTTGACAGTAAAATTGAATATACCCCGATTGATGAAAAACAGGTTTTTACAGAAACAGTAGATAAAAACAAAAAAGCCATAATTTTTACGTTCCCAAATGTGAAAGCCGGCTCGGTCCTTGAATTTAAATATAAATGGATCACACCCTATCCCGGTAATTACCCCGACTGGCGCTTTCAGTTGCACCTGCCCACCCGCTATAGTGAAATTGATGCAAGTTTTGACAAAAACTACAAAATCGACTGCTTCAGCAAAGTGTATCAGCCAATGGCGAAAGACACGGCATTTACCACCGAACACGGTAGCGGCAGTGAACATATTTGGGCAATGAAAAACGTTAAGTCGTACAAGACAGAACCTTATATGGACTATCCCGAGGATTATCGCCAGGGTATTTTATTTGAATTTCACCAGCCCGGTATAAACTGGTTGACCATAGCCGCAGGCATGCTTACCGATCCGGATTTCGGTCAGCAGGCCGATAATAAATTGGCTCACCAGGATACGATTATTGCCCGCGCCAAAACCTTAAAAACCAATGATGAAAAGATTGCCTATATTTTCAACCTGGTAAAAAAATCAATGACCTGGAACAAAACCAACTATTGGTTTACCATCGACGGGGTAAAAAAAGCCTGGGAGAAGAAATCCGGCAACTCAACCGAAATCAACCTGATTTTATATGATTTGCTTAAATCGGCCAATGTTAATGTTTACCTGATAGCCCTAAGCTCCCGCGACCACGGCAAACTCAACCCCGATTATCCTTCGACGCTGAACTTTAACAAAACTGCTGTTTATTACGTTGTCGACTCCGCCAGGTATTATGTGCTCGACGCTTCAAACCGTTATAACGCTTTCAATGCAATCCCGCCTGATATTGCCGGTTTGCAAGTGTTGTCCATTGATCCGGATAAAATGAGGTTTGGCACCTTCACCATAAAAAATACTGTTTCGGGAGACGCCACCCTTATAGCGGGCGAGATAGGCGCCGACGGTCGCTTAACGGGTACTATGCAAGTAAACAGTGCCGGTTACAGCCGCGAAAAACGCCTTGAAATTTATGGCGACCTGGGCGGAAAAAAGTATGCCGAAGGCATACAAAACAACAATCGGGGACTGAAAATCACCTCGTTCAAGTTTGAAAACGTTGAAAATGATACGCTGCCGTTAATAAATACTTTTGATTTTGAATACAAGCTGTCGGAGCCCGACGGCGACTATATTTATTTTAATCCCAACCTTTTTACCGGCTTTGAATTAAATCCTTTTTTAAGCGAAAGTCGTATTTCAAGCATCGATTTTGGCTGCCTTGCCAATTATTCTTTCAATGGCCGGTATAAAACTCCGCCCGGTTACAAGGTGAATGTGCTGCCTCCGCCCGCCAGCCTGCAAATGCCGGATAATAGCATTATTTTCAGGCGGCTTGTTTCGGAGCAGGGTGGAACAATTATTACCCGCTATACCATAAACTACAAAAGGGCGCAGTTTTCGAAGGACGAGTACCCAAGCCTGCGGACTTTTTACAAAAAAATGTACGAGATGCTGAATGAGCAAATTGTGTTGAAGAAGTTATAGCCAGAAACAGTTTTTCATCGTTTAATTAAAAAAATTCCCTATTATTATCTGTTATTGATCAAACCTAATCATGATGAGGATTTATACCACATTGGTGTTGTGTGCGCTGGCATATGTTGTCTGTGCCCAAACCCCAACCTATCAGGACCTGCCCTATGGCAAAACTGATTTAAGCGACCTGCAACTGACGCAATGCGACTTTGAAAAAGACGCCAATGCTGAAGTGCTGTCAAACTTCGGAAAGCTGCAGTATGGTGAAGATTTGAAATCCATTACCCTGACTGTGCACAAGCGCATAAAAATATTTAACACTTATGGCAATGCTGCGGCTGATATTAGAATTTCATTCCTGAGCTATGAACGGATGCAAAACATTACCGGCATCGAGGCCCAAACCGTAAACCTGGTGGACGGACAACCATCGATTACGAAGCTCGACAAAAAGTTAATCCACACCACCGGTATCGATGACGAAAGAAGCGAAATGGAATTTGCAATGCCTGATGTTAAACCGGGATGCATTATTGAATATAAGTATAAATTAACGGAGCGCTATAATGCAGACATACCCGGATGGGAGTTTCAGGAAGGTATACCGGTAAGATATTGCGAATTGAGCGTGGCCATACCGGATATTTTTTATTTCAGACCCCAGCTTCATATCAATTTGCCGTTGACAACACATACTACTGCCACTGTCGCGCAGGTATTAAAATTGATGACACATGAGGTAGCAAACAGCATGACGACGACGGGAACCCAGGAAACAGAAACCTATGCTTATAATAACAACGACGAGGTATGGGGAATGGCCAATATCCCGTCGTTGCGGGACGATGCTTACATTTCTTCGTTTGAAGATAATGTACAGCGATTAAATTTGGACCTGGTAAGTATGAAACCGATCAATGGATTTGACGAGATTTTCTCGAATAATTGGGGAAACGTAGGATATACCCTTACTCAAAGCGCTGATTTCGGCGGACAGCTTAATCCTTCAATCAGCAACGAGGACGCCATAGAAAGCAAAGCGGCCCTTTTAAAGTCGGACGACGAGAAGATCGCCTATATTTTTAATGAGGTAAAAAACGACATGAAGTGGAACGGGCACGATACCTGGTACACCGTTGATGGCGCCCATAAAGCCTGGGAAAACAAATCCGGCAATTCAACCGAAATAAACATCATACTTTATTACTTATTAAAGAAGGCGAAAATAGAAGCTTATCCGATGCTGGTAAGCACGCGCGAAAACGGCAAACCTGACCCGTGGCGCACTACTGAATACGAATTTAACCGCGCAGTGGTTTACGTCCCGGTTGACTCCGCAAGAAACTATGTGCTGGATGCTAGCGGGAAATATAACCTGTATGATGAAGCGCCCAGCGAGCTACTTAACTCATTTGGTTTGTGTATCGATAAGGCAAATAAAAAGTATGATACGGTCTCGATAAAAAAAGACCTGCCGGTTAGGCAGGTGATTTTAATAAACGCTGAGATAAAGCCGACCGGAAAAGCGGAGGGTACTGCGCAGATCCTTTCCAGCAGCTACGACCGGATAGCGGCGGTTAAAAAATATAAAACTGAAGGCGATCAGGCTTATACAGACTCGCTGGTTAAAGGAAACAATAACCTGAAAATATCCTCGGTTAAATTCGAGAATATGGATGTGGACACACTGCCTTTGACGCAAAATATCGCTTTTGGGCTCACCCTTGCCGGCTCGGATGAAAATTATATCTATTTAAATCCCAATATTTTTACGCCGCTTAAAGCCAATCCATTTTTGGCAGACACAAGGCTAACAGATATTTACTATGGCTTTTTGCGCAATTATTCGATAAACGGTGTGTATAAAATCCCCGCAGGTTACAAAGTTGATGCCTTGCCCAAAAACGTCAGCATGATTATGCCCGATAAAAGCATAGTCTTTAAACGTATAGTAGCCGAGCAGGACGGGTCCATTTTGGTTCATTTTATAATAGATATCAGGAAAAAGGCATTCGGGGTAGACGAATACCCCGGAGTACATGATTTTTATAAAAAAATGTACGAGATGCTGAATGAGCAGATTGTTTTGAAAAAATCCTGACACATAAAAAAGAAATTTAAACCATTGAAAAGGCGCCTTTACCTGCTGCTGTTAATCGCTGTTTCAATTTCCCGTTCAAATGCGCAAACCGCATTTTTTGGGGCCATTGATACGGCTGACCTTAAAATGCCTTTTTGCGATTTTGAAAAAGATGCCCATGCCGAGGTGCTTTTTGACGATGCCTATGTTACTTACGACGGCGAAACCATATTTATGCGGCGGCATAAACGGATCAAGATATTCAGTGAAAAGGGAAAGGACGAGGCCAATGTCCGTATCGCTTTTCTTCCCGGCAGGCTGGGGGAACGGATCACCGATATAAAAGCCGAGACGATCAATTTAGATCATAACGCCATTACGTATACAAAAGTTGATACCAGCCAGATATTTGCCGAGCAAACCAATAAATTTGTTGAAACCATTGTTTTTACGTTCCCCAATGTGCATGCAGGCTCGGTAGTCGAATTTGCATACACGTGGTCGACGCCGGAGCGCTTTAATTATCCCGACTGGTTATTTCAAGACCGTTTGCCCACCCGTTACAGCCAGTTTGACGGCAGCTTCAACCGCGAGCATTCGTTTGATGTTTTAAAGTATTTGAATCAGCCAATGGCCAGGGACACGGTTATCAAAGCATCAGGATCAAACGATATACAGCATATCTGGGCGCTATCAAATGTAAAGTCATTTACAAACGAACCTTACATGGACTATCCGAATAGTTACATCCAGGGCCTTATCATAAGGCGGGGTTATAATAACTGGCACCAATTGGGTTTTGACATGTTGAATGATTTTGACTTTGGGCGGCAGCTGGACGAAACACTGCCGAACGAGAAGGAGATAACACGCAAGGCCAATGATCTGCCAAACCGGGACGAGAAGATCGCATGGATATTCAACACGGTAAAAAGATCGGTGAAATGGGATAAACAGGATGAATGGTACACGATTGACGGCATTAAAAAGGCTTGGGACAAAAAGACCGGCAACTCCGCCGAAATAAACCTGATCTTATACCACCTGCTGAAGGCCGCAAAGATCAGGGCCTCGTTAATCCTGCTATGCAGTCGGGATAACGGAAAGTTTAATCCGCGGTATGCCAGCGCCGGTTATTTTAACCGGACAGCCGTTTATTGCCCGTTTGACACCGCCAATTATTATGTTTTGGATGCATCCAGGCCGTATAATACGTACCGCGACGTACCGCTTGACCTAATGGGCCTCACCGCCTTACTCATCGACCCTGAAACGAAGATGCTTGATACCCTGGCGATAAAAGTAGGGGCCGCTAAAGAAATTACCCTGGTTGACGGCGAAATAAATACAGCGGGAGAGGTCACGGGAACAGCGCAGCTAAGCAGCTCGGCAAGCAGCCGCGAAAAATACCTGGAAAGCTACGCGGCATTGGGCGAAGAGCAATACAAGCAGCAATTTTGCGATGCGGAAAAGAAATTGAGCTTTTCGTCCTTAAAATTAGATAATGCCGAAAACGATACACTGCCGCTGATCCAGACTTTTGCGTTTAAATATAAAGGGCCCGACCCCGACAATGACTATCTTTATATTAAGCCGACGGTTTTTACCAGTTTTGGTACCAACCCGTTTACAAGTGAAAGCCGGGTGGCCAATATTGATTTTGGCTGCCGCAATGCCTATACCATCATCGGGCATTATAAAATTCCGGCGGGCTATTCTGTCTCTTCCCTGCCAAAGTCATTAACCATGCAGCTGCCCGACCAGGGAATAGTGTTTAAGCGAATGCTGAGCGCCCAGGATAATTTTATAAACGTAAGATTTGTGATCGATTTTAACAGGACCCTGTATACAGGTAATGAGTATGCGGCAATACGTGATTTTTATAAAAAAATGTACGAAATGCTGGATGAGCAGATCGTATTGAAAAAATCGTGACGCTAACCATAAAACAAGTACGGATTATTTGATTATTTTAGTATGATTAATTTAAACCATTGAAAAGGCGCCTTTACCTGCTGATCCTGCTAACCGTTTTGCTTGTACGGGCATATTCGCAGGTGCAGCCGTACGGCGTTATTGATACGGCCGATCTTAAAATGACTTCATGTGATTTTGAAAAAAATGCCAATGCCGAAATATTATTCGATAAAGGTTCGGTTTATTTATCATCCGACGCGTTGGTTTTTGAGCGTCATATCCGGGTAAAGATATTTAATGAAAAAGCGAAAGAACAGGCAAATGTTAAAATACAATATTTCGGTGGCGGCGATTTTCAATACCTTGACGGTGTGCAAGCCGAAACGATAAATACAAACAATGACAAAATAGTTATAACCAAGGTTGAAAGGAAGCAAATGTTTACCCAATATGTAGACAGAGCAAGAACTGAATTATCATTTGCCTTTCCTGATGTGAAACCGGGTTCCATCGTCGAATATAAATATTTGCTATACTCACGAACATTTTTCGCATTCCCAAACTGGTATTTTCAAAATAATATTCCTACCAGGTATAGCGAACTGAGCAAAACCTTGCCAGGCGAAGTGCATTATAAAAGCCTGGCGATGGTGAGCTTACCTTATGTTGAAAATACAGACGACGTTAAGTCCATGGCTAATATTCCATCGCTTCCGGACGAGCCATTTATGAATTCGGGCAAAGATAATGCGCAGCGAATATTGTATGAATTTACAAATGTTAACATTCCCGGTCATATAAATGAAAAGTTTTCGGACACCTGGGAGAAATTGGGGGATGAGGTTTGCCGGGACAATTATTTTGGCGGTCAATTTGATAAAAAGCTTAAGGGCGAAGATTTGATCATCAATAAGGCAAAAAGTTTGGCTTTAATTCCTGACAAGATCGCCTACGTTTTTGATGAGGTGAAAAATCAAATGAAGTGGAATGACCTGGACCAGTGGTATACGAATGATGGCACGCAGGATGCCTGGGATACCAGGAGCGGCAATTCGACCGAAATAAATCTTATTTTATGTCACTTGCTTCAAAAATCGGGCGTAAATGCGCTTCCGATGATGGTAAGTACTCGCCAAAATGGGCGGGTAAATCCCGCTTATTCCTCGATGTTTCAGTTCAACCGGACAGTAACTTATATACCTGTTGACAGCACAAAATATTATGTTTTGGATGCTAGCAATAAATACAATGTATTTAACGAAACACCAGGCGACTTGTTAAATAATTTCGGGTTTTGGGTGGACAAGCAAAATAACAAATACGGCCTTCTTTTTTTGCAAAAACTTTCGCCTGTACGTAAAACGGTGCTGGTAAACGCCGAAATAAAACCGGACGGAAAAATGGCGGGCACAGCCACGATATACAGTTATAGTTACAATCGTTTAAAGGCTGCTGAAAAATATAAAACCGAAGGCGAGCAAAAATTTACGGATTATTTGAAAGATGGCAACAATAACTTGAATATCACCGGGCTCAAATTTGAAAACATGGAAGCAGATACGCTGCCCCTAACACAAAGCTTCGATTTCAACATATTACTGGGCGGGTCGGATCAAGGTTACATATATTTAAATACCAATTGGTTTACAGGGTTGGGCGGTAATCCATTTTTGAGTGAAACCCGTTTTACCGATATCGATTTTAAATACCAGGACAGCTATTCAATAAGCGACATTTACAAAATGCCGGCAGGCTACAAAGTAGATGCACTGCCGAATAGTGCGAGTATGTCAATGTCCGACAAGAGTATTACGTTTAAACGCCTGGTTGGTGAGCAGGACGGCCAAATTATGGTAAGATATGTTATTGATTATCACCAATCCATTTATTTTAAAGAAAATTATACTGAGCTTCATGACTTTTATAAAAAGATGTACGAAATGTTGAATGAGCAGGTTGTTTTAAAAAAATTGTAAGACAGGCCGCAACGGTTCAGGGCAGGGCGAAATAATAACGGGAACGATAAACTAAACCAAAATGAGAAAGACTGTAATTCTGCTTTTGCTGATTTTTACATTTTGCGGTATTGCCCGGGCCCAGGTATATACGGCCCGTATTGATACCTTAAGTGCCGCTATGCTGAAGCGGTTGGCACATCGCACACTTTCTAAAAGCGACAGCGAGTTAATTAAAGCTGCAAGGGTGATGCTCCGGCTCAAGAAAACAGACACCATTAGCACCGACATCCTGATAAAAGTAGCTACAGGTACCATCTCGGCCGCAGATAAGCTGGCATTGGAAAGCCAATTGGCGACAAATTTGAAGGTGGATACCAACTTGATGGTGAATTTTAAAGACAATGGCTTATCAGTGCCCCATAAAAAATTGGACAGCCTGGATTTGGCCCAAACTTCATGCAGCTTTGAACCGGAAGCCAATGCCATGGTGGTTTATGACGTTGGACAGATGGCAAGTGAGCCGACCGGGGTAAGGGTGGAGCGACACAAAAGGATCAAAATATTTAATGAGAAGGGAAAGGCTGCGGCAAACATCCGGATAGATTATACCAACCAGTTTGGCGCGGAACAGATAGACGGTATAGCAGGACAAACGCTAAACTTCAACAATGGAAAAATTGAATACACCCCGCTTGATGCAAAACTCATCTATCGCCAGGATACGAGCAAATACAAAGGCGCAGTGGCGTTTACCATGCCCAATGTAAAGCCGGGTTCGGTGATAGAGATACGGTATATATGGCACAGGGCTGCCCCGCGGGCCTTGCCCAAGTGGTCTTTTCAATCAGATATTCCTACGCGTTACAGCCAGTATATCATTCAATTATACCGCAACGTTAATTTCATGTCGCTTGACCGGACTACAATGCCGCTGGCCACCGATTCGGCTATTTTTAACGGGTATGGACACATATGGGCAATGCGTGATGTACCATCGTTACGGGCGGAACCTTTTAAGCGCTCGCCCGATGATGGTATACAAAGTATTGAATTGGCCTTAACTTCGGCTACAACGCCAGACGGCCAATTTATCGACGTTGCGCGTAGTTGGGCAACTGTAGGGAGGCAGCTGGCAAATGACAAGGAATTGAAAAAGACCTTTGACCAGCGCGTAAGCGACAAAGAAGGCCTGGTGAAATGGGCACGTAAGCTGAATGGCCAGGATGCAAAAATAGCCTACCTTTTTAACCAGGTAAAAACCCGGATGAAATGGAACGGCGACAGGAGCTGGGCATCGAAGGACGGTATCAGGAAAGCCTGGGAAGATAAAGCAGGAAATTGGGGCGAAATAAATATGGCGCTTTGCGGCTTATTAAATGATGCCGGCGTCGCAGCTGATCCCATGCTGGTTAGTACCAGGGACAATGGAAAAATGTTAAGCAATTTTGTCAACCGCTTTCAGCCCGACAAGCTGGTTGTTTATGTGCTTGCAGATTCGTCGCGATTTTATGTGTTAGATGCGTCAGGCAAGTATAACAACTTTAACGAGGTGCCATATGATTTGCTTAACTCTTTAGGTTTATGGATGGATAAAGAAAATAATGTATACCAACTGGTGTTTCTAAAAAACGATGCGCCGGTAAAGCAGGAAGTGACGATAAATGCCGGTATAAAACCAGACGGAACGATGGAAGGAACGGCCGCCATCACCAGCTTTAGCTACAACAAAACAAATGCACTTACCTTGTACAACTTGTTGGATGAACAAAAATATAAGGAGCTGTTGACCGACCACGATAACAATTTAACGGTCCGATCGATCAAACTGGAGAATGCCGAAGTCGATTCGCTGCCATTAATACAAACCATTGATTTTAAACTCAACCTCCCGGGAACAGACGATAAATACATTTATTTTAATCCTAATTTGTTTACCGGACTTCACAACAACCCGTTTGTAAGCGAACGGCGATTTTCGGATATTGATTTTGGCTGCAATTTCCTGTTTTCCATCAATGGCAAGTATAGGATCCCGGATGGATATAAAGTTGATGTACTGCCCAAAACGCAAACCGTCACCATGCCTGATAAAAGCATCATTTTTAAACGGGTGGTTTTGGAACAGGAAGGGTACGTTATTGTGTATTACGTTATCAACTATAAAAAATCACTTTTTGCGCGATCGGAATATGCGGATGTATATGATTATTTTAAAAGAATGACCGATCTGCTGAATGAGCAGATCGTTTTGAAAAAGATTTGACGATACTGGCCAAAAAGCACACATTTTTTTGTCCATTTAATTAAAAATTTTTCCTTATTATTATCACATGGATTAAACCTGATCATGATTAAACTATTTACCTCACTGCTGCTATGCGCTATTGCGTTTTCAGCCACCGCACAAACGCAGCCAACGACACCAACACCCGGCGAAGAACCGTACGGAAAGATTGGCATGAACGAAATGACCATGAAAGACTGCGATTTTGAAAAGAATGCAAATGCCGAGGTGCTTTTTGATAAAGGAGTGATCAAGGCATTTCCAAGGCTGATGCTGGAACGGCATATCCGCATTAAGGTTTTTACAGACCGCGGAACGCACAGAGGAGAATTTAGGATACGGGTGCAGGACGATGGCACGGGAAACCCGATGAGCGACCTGCAGGTGGAAACATTTAACCTGGAAAACGGAAAGATCGTAACTACACCCTTTGATAAAAAGACGCTATTTTTTACTAAAGTTGACCGGCAAACCAAAGAAATAGCATTCGCAGTACCGGATGTAAAACCCGGGTCGGTTTTTGAGGTTAAATATGTCAGTACGCAGCTTCCGTACGCCTGGTTTTTCCAGGACAATATACCTACACGCTACAGCGAACTGGAGAGCGACTACCTGGCCCGCGGCAACGTCAGAACGGTGCCGCATGTGCGGCAATCCTACGCCGTTGACAGTCACCAATCGGATGATGATAAGCAAATACGGGTAATGGTAAATGTTCACTCCCTGCCCGACGAGCCTTTTATGACCTCGGCAAAGGACAACCTGGAACGCATTGAAATTTACCCTGATTTTTTAATGGGCCATACCTGGAATTTGATCGGCAGGGCTTTAGTGAACTATGGGCATTTCGGGAGCGAGTTTGATCAATTATTGGCGGGCGAAGGCGCGATTATTAAGCACGCAAAAGGTCTGTCGTCTGACGATGAAAGAATAGCTTTTTTGTTTGATACGGTAAGGAATTCGATGAAGTGGGATGGAATGACCAGCTTTTTTGCCTACGATGCCATCACTAAGGCCTGGAACAAAAAAAGCGGCAACTCGGCCGAAATAAACCTCGTGCTGTATAACTTGCTAAAGCGGGCGGGCATAAAGGCTTTCCCGATGGTGGTGAGCACCAGGAGCAACGGCAAAATGAGCCCGGCATTTCCCAATTTTTTGGGGTTTAACAACGCGGTGGTTTATATACCGGTTGACAGTAATAAGTTTTATATTTTGGATGCAGCCAGCAAGTACAACCTGTACAATACTATTCCTTTTGATGATTTGGACACCTTTGGCCTCAGCGTCGACCCCAAAAGCGAAACAACCAAACTCATCCCGATAGAAGACGCCGAGCCGGTAATGCAATCTGTTTTTGTAAATGCCGAGGTCACTGCCGATGGGAAGTTAAATGGTAACGCTGAAGTGACCAGCGATTTTTATAACAAGATAAAGGCCGCCCGCGAATACATTACGGACGGAGACAGTAAGTATATCGATTCATTGCGTAATGGCGATAACAATATAAAGATCACCTCATTCAAAATGGAGAATATGGATGTTGACACCCTGCCATTAACGCAAAAGATCGGTTTCAACATCAGCCTGGCGGGCTCTGATGAAAATTATATTTACGTTACGCCTAACTTGTTTTCGTTTACGGGCGTTAACCCGTTTACGAGCGAAAACCGGTATTCGGATATAGATTTTGGATATCGCAATGACCATTCCATCAGTGGTATTTATAAAATTCCAACGGGTTTTAAAGTAGAGGCACTTCCAAAAAACATAACGATTGTAATGCCCGATCAAAGTATTCTTTTTAAGCGTACCATCGCGGAGGGCGACGGCACCATTACGGTGAGATATTTGATCGACCATAGAAAAACGGTTCACTTTGCCGAGGATTACCAGGATTTGAGAGGTTTTTATAAAAAAATGTATGAATTGCTGAATGAACAGGTGATCCTGAAAAAAGGATAAAAATGCCCCTTAATTATTAAACTGCTATATTTTTAATTGATTAAACCCCGCATTATGAAGAAATTATTTACGCTGTTATTATCATTATTAATAATTGCATGCGCCTGGCGCGCCCATGCGCAAACCGCTTACAGCGGCCCAATCACACAGCCTTTCGGCACCGTAAGCAACGACGACCTGCAATTGAAGCAATGTGATTTTGAAAAAGACGCCAATGCCGAAATGCTTTTTAAAAAAGGTGATCTGTATTTTGGCGAGGACCTGGAATCCATTATGGAGGAGATACATGTTCGGATAAAAATTTTTAATGATAACGGCAAGGACCAGGCCGATATCAAGATACCATACCTCGCTTTTTGGGGAGGGCCCCGCCTGGAGTATATTACGGGCATACAAGCCGAAACGATTAACCTGGTCGACGGCAAGCAGGTGATCACCAAACTGGACAAAAAGCTGATCTACACAAAAAACATCGACAAAAACAGGGCCGAGATAACTTTTACCATGCCTGATGTGAAACCGGGTTGCATTATTGAGTACAAATACAAATGGAATACCGTAGACTATTCCGATTTTCCGGACTGGTATTTTCAGGAAAAAATACCGGTAAGGTACAGCGAATTAACCACGCAAACGCCCGAGGTATTTTACTTTAGAGCGATGCCCCACGTTACCGACCATTTTGTAAAATATGCCACTTCAAGCGAAGGTCGCAATATGCAGTATGACGGGCAAAATTACCCGTATAATGTATCAAACGAGGTTAAAGCGATTGCCAATGTTCATTCGCTGCCCAGCGAACCTTATATGTCATCCTTTCACGACAACGTTGAAGCGCTCCGTTTCCAGTTGGTATCCGTGAGGCCGCTTGGTGGGTTTACACACAATTATTCCGACTCATGGGCCAAAGTGGGCGGGATATTGGCTGATGATGACGATTTTGGCGGCCAGCTGAAAGGGAAACTGGCCGGCGAGGATGCCATTATTGAAAAAACAAAGGTGCTGAAGACTGAGGACGAAAAAATTGCTTACCTGTTTGATGAAGTTAAAAATACGATGAAATGGAACGGCAACGACGATTGGGAAACCAATGATGGTACATCGCATGCCTGGGATACCAAATCGGGCAACTCAGCCGAGATCAACCTGGCCTTGTATCGCCTGCTGAAGCAAGCTGGTTTACAGGCCTACCCCATGGTGGTAAGCACCAGGGAACATGGCAAAGTTGATCCGTTTTATACCTCCGTTGATCAATTTAACCGTGCGGTAGTGTATATCCCGGTTGACAGCACAAAAAATTATGTGCTCGACGCTACCGGTAAGTACAATATGTATAACGAAACGCCTGACGAATTGCTCAATTCGTCAGGTTTGTATATCGATAAGCAAAGGAAGGTTTTTGACATCATTCATTTAAAGAGATCGACACCTGTAAGAGAGAGCATATTGGTGAACGCCGAAATAAAAGCCGGCGGCAAGCTGGAAGGTACGGCACAGATAGCTAACACAAGCTACAACCGCATTGCAGCGCTTGATAAATATAAAACCGACGGTGAGCAAAAGTACGTCGACTTTTTAAAGGACGGTGACAACAACATAAAGATCAGTTCGGTAAAAATGGATAATATGGAAGTGGATACACTACCGCTTATACAAAATATAGGTTTTAATATGGACCTTGCCGGAACGGATGAAAATTACATTTACTTAAGCCCGAACCTGTTTGCGCCATTTAAGACCAACCCGTTTTTAAGCGAGGGCCGGATGACCGATGTTGATTTTGCTTACCCCAGGGTCTACTCCATCAACGGGGTTTACAAGATACCGGCAGGTTACAAAACCGATGCTTTGCCAAAAAGTGTAAACATGGCCATGCCCGATAAAAGTTTCACATTCAAACGGTTCGTTGCTGAGCAGGACGGATCAATTGTGGTAAGGTATGTTATTATGTTTAATGTGGCCGAATACTCAAAAGATAACTACCCCGACCTGTTTGGATTTTTTAAGAAAATGAACGAGATGCTGGCGGAACAAATTGTTTTAAAGAAATCGTGACCAAAACTTTATGAATAAAATTTTAAACAGCCTCTTTATTGCAGTGACGATTTGCGCTGCAGCAGGCAGTGCAATGGGGCAGGAGACAGAGCCACCTAAAGAAGCCTACATCGCGACAGGAATACCGGATTCGCTAAAAGATAATGCAAATTCGGTGGTGCGCTTTTATGAAAAAAATGTGGTGGTGAAGGGGCCCGGAAAGGAAGCGATCAAGGTTCACGAGGTGGTGACCATATTGAACGAGAAAGGCGACGATGAAGCGGTTTTTGTTTTACCCTATAACAGAAAATACGACAATTACAGCAGCATTGAAATGCGCGTGTTTGATCCTGCCGGCAACGTCATAAAAAAGTATCACAAAAGCGATATGTATGACGGCGCTGCGTCAGACGGGTTCAGTATCGTGACCGACGATCGTTTTTTGGGTATAAAGCATACCGTGCCCAGCTATCCTGAAACCATTGAAACAGAGTATGAAGAGGAGATAACCAGTGCTACCGACCTGGATCAATGGCGTATACAACACGACCAGCAAGCTATACAATACAGCATCTATCAGGTAACAGCGGATACTACGGCGGGCTTCAGGTACCTGAATAAAAATATAGATATAAAACCATCGCGGGAGATTAACGGCAGCATCTACCATTACAGATGGGAAGTAAAAAACCTAAAAGCGATAAAGCTGGAAGAAAAAGCAGAAGCCTGGCGGGTGTTGCCAAGGATAGAGTTCAACGCAAAAAATTTCCAGTTTTACGGCTTTGCCGGAGATTTCAGCACGTGGAAGGCTTTTGGCAAGTGGATATGGGGGCTTAATTCACAGGTAAACTCGCTCACTGCGGAACGGGCAGCAGAGATAAAAAAAATGACCGATACGATAAAAACGGATGAGGGAAAAGCGCGGTTCCTGTATAACTATTTGCAGCAAAATATGCGATACGTTAGCGTACAGCTCGGAATAGGCGGTTATCAGCCGTTTCCGGCGATGTTTGTAGATCAAAAGAAATATGGCGACTGTAAGGCGCTGTCGAACTATATGTGCGCATTGCTAAGAGCGGTTAATATTAATTCGTACTGCGCGGTGATAAATGCTGAACCAAACAAGGAACCGGCAGACCCGTCATTTCCTTTCAACCCCTTCAATCACGAAATATTATGCATTCCATTTAAAGGCGACACTACCTGGCTTGAATGCACGAGCACCACGCAGCCGTTTGGAAAGTTGGGCTCATTTACCGAAAACAGGAATGCGCTGCTGATCACAGAAGACGGTGGCAAACTGGTAAGGACGCCACGCAGTACGATGCAGGACAACCAGTTTAACAGCCAGGCTCATATAACGCTTGACGCGGACGGCGGCGCCAAAGCGCAAATAAAAATTTCATCAACCGGGGTGTATAGGGATGAGTACATTGGCTTTGCCACCCTAAAAGCTGATGAGCAAAAGGAGGCTTTTATGCGCGGGCTTAATATCAAGCAACCTATCTCATTCGATGTCAAACCGATGACCGACCTTAACGGTATAAAGGAAGTTGACCTGGACATGGAATATGATAAGTTTTGCGATATAGCCGCCGGCGATAAGCAATTTTACCGTCCCCATGTTTTTGACTTGGTTGGGTTTACTATCCCTGTTGAAGAGCACAGAAAGTCAGACTATTATTTTGAGTCGCCGATTGAAAAAACCTGCGTTACGACCATCGACCTGCCCCAAGGCTTCGATATAGAAACGTTACCGACTAATCAAAGCTTAAAATTCAGTTATGGCGATTATGATGTTAAATACGCCTATGACGCCGCAAAGAACCAGGTAACAAGCACAGCCAAATTTGATATAACCAACCACGTGATTCCTGCGGCCAAATACACCGAATTACAGGAGTTTTTGGATGCTGTTGCCAAAGCACAAAACAAAAAGCTGGTAATAAAGCGGAAGGCGTAAATTTGTCCTGATGATATTCAGGCTGGATGAGCGTTTGTTGTTTCCCGATCCCGTGCTTGCTGAAGCAGATGGCCTGCTAGCCATTGGCGGCGACCTGTCGGTTGAGCGCCTGTTGCTGGCTTACCACAATAGTATCTTCCCCTGGTACAGCGATGATACGCCGATATTGTGGTATTCGCCACATGAACGTTTTGTGCTTTTTCCGGGGGAATTAAAGGTGACTAAGTCGCTGCGTCAGGTTTTAAGATTGAATAAATTTACGGTAACCATTGACCATGCCTTTGCCGGGGTGATCGATGCTTGCTCGCTGGCCCCGCGCCCTGGCCAGGACGGTACCTGGATAACCGGTGAAATGAAGGCGGCTTATATTGAACTGCACCAAAAAGGCAATGCCCATTCTGTTGAGGTTTGGCAAAACGGAGAGCTTGCCGGCGGCCTTTACGGCGTACAGGTTGAAACGGTATTTTGCGGAGAAAGCATGTTTAGCAATGTGAGCAATGCCTCGAAAGTTGCCTTGGTACATTTGTGCGGAATGGGTTTTTCGCTGGTAGATTGCCAGGTTTACACCGGTCATTTGGCTTCAATGGGTGCACGGATGATCAGCAGGGAAGAATACATCGGGATATTACGGGGGTGAATAGTATCTTTGGGGGATGTTTGAAGTAGCAGTAGCAGTTTGCAATGGTTGGTTGCAAATTCAAGCGCTATCCGCTAACAACTGAAAAATTTAAGCTAAAAAACTGCTACTGCTACTGCTACTGCTACTGCCACCGCCACTGCCACTAAAAAATGAACGTCATTCACCAAAAAGAACGCATCATCCTCGGCATCGACCCAGGCACGGCCGTAATGGGCTATGGCCTCATCAAAGAAACCGGCCCCAAAATAGAACTGATCAGCCTGGGTGTGGTGAAGATGGAAAAGATTGACGACCATATGCTGAAGCTGCAGCGCATTTTTGAAAAAACCCTGGCGCTGATCGATAATTACAAACCTGATTGTATGGCCATCGAGGCGCCGTTCTATGGTAAAAATATACAAGTGATGCTAAAGCTGGGCCGCGCGCAGGGCGTTTGCATGGCCGCCGGATTAACCCGGAACATCGATATTACGGAGTATGCCCCCCGTAAAATAAAACAATCCATCACCGGCAATGGCAATGCCGCCAAAGAACAGGTGGCCGCTATGCTGCAAAACCTGCTGAAATTTACCGAGACCCCCGATTTTCTGGACGCAACAGACGGCCTGGCAGTTGCGGTTTGCCATGCCTTTCAGCGAAATCCCGGAGGGAATAGTGGCGGTAAAAAATCGTACTCAGGCTGGGAGACATTTGCGAAGGATAACGCGAAACGGATTGTGTGAAGATGTGCGGATGTGCAGATGTGCGAATGTGAAGATGCGTTCATTTTCACATCCTCAAATCCAAAAATTTTCAAATCGGTTCATTTGCACATCTGCACATCACCTTAAAGCTTCCCTTATCTTAAGCGCCGTCGCCGCCAGTTCCTCATTAGTAAAACTGAGTTTTGGCCGTGCAAAATTTAGGTCATCTACCCGGTTCATGGGGATCAGGTGAATATGCGCATGCGGAACCTCAAGACCAATAACGGCTACGCCTATCCGTTTGCAGGGGATAGCCTTTTTTAAGCCGGTAGCAACAATCTTGGCAAATATCTGCAGGCCGGTGTACAGATCGTCGTCCATGTCAAAAAGATAATCCACCTCTTTTTTGGGGATCACGAGCACATGCCCTTCAGCTAACGGACTGATATCCAGGAATGCCAGGTAATCGATGGTCTCGGCAACCACATGCGCCGGGATATCGCCTGCAACTATTTTTGAAAAAATGGTCATGTTTTAGTTGTAAAGGTTGTAGTGGTTGTAGAAGTTGTAAGGGTTAGTGAACGTTCCAACCTTTACAACTTCTACAACCTTTACAACTTGTTTTAACTCGTTTTAACGGCTTATCTCCAATATCTCAAACTCTATTTTGCCGGCCGGAACGGTGATCTCGGTTGTTTCGCCTACTTTTTTACCAAGCAGGCCTTTTGCAATCGGTGAGCTTACCGATATTTTCCCGGCTTTAAGGTCGGCTTCACTTTCCGAAACAAGCTGATAGCTCATTACCGCCCCATTTTTAACGTTCTTTATTTTAACCCGGGATAAAGCCAAAACTTTCGAAAGGTCGAGCTTCGATTCGTCAAGCAGGCGCGCGCTTGCTACTACTTCCTGCATTTGGGCTATTTTGGCTTCGTGCAGGCCCTGCGCTTCTTTGGCCGCATCGTATTCGGCATTTTCCGATAGGTCGCCCTTGTCGCGCGCCTCAGCTATTGCTTTTGATATGTTGGACCGGCCAACTGTTTTTAAACGTTGTAATTCTTCCTTTAATTTCTCCAAACCTTCTTTGGTGTAATATGCTACATCTGCCATAACGCACAATTTTAATTTTAATAATTCAGATTCAACTGGTTCCAAAAAAAACCGCCCTCCTGTTACCGAAGGACGCATCCACATAAAAAACAAACAAGACTACACCGGCATTGCCTGCATAGTCTTGATTTTAGCGTAAAACGAAGATAAGATTTTTATATTTTAATATGCAAATTTCTTTTTAGTTCATGGTTCATGGTTCATAGTTCATGGCAGGATGGACTTAGTAGCTGCTCAAAGAGCAAAAAAAGCCATGAACTATGAACCATGAACCATGAACTAATCCTAACTTTGCCTCATGGTAATTCAAGTATTGAAGTCGAAGATCCATCGGGCTAAGGTTACCCAGGCCGAATTGAATTATGTGGGCAGTATAACCATCGACGAGGATCTGATGGATGCGGCGAACATCATCGCCAACGAGCGGGTGCAGATCGTCAATAATAACAATGGCGCCCGGTTTGAAACTTACGTGATCCGCGGCGACAGGGGCAGTGGCACCATTTGCCTTAATGGCGCAACGGCACGGCTGGCCCAGTTGGGAGACATTGTGATCATCATGTCATACGGTTACATGGAAATGGACGAAGCGCGCAAATACCAGCCAATTTTGATATTTCCGGATGCGGATAATAAACTAATTAAGTAAATTAGCTTATCTAACAGACTGATTTTTATACATGAAACCACTCTTTTTCTTAGTTCTAATTTTTTCGTCTTCAATTTGCCTTGCCCAGGATAAGATCATCAGCGTATCTTTTATGAAAGATAATGGCAGGTATGTTACCAATAAAGATAGTTCAGATTATTTTAGATTGGTAAGTGCGCCGGATTCCGGTTCGCGGCTTTATAACATATCGGAATATTATAAGGATGGGAAAAGAAAGTTGATAGGCAAAACCAGCACGGTCGATCCCCCTGCCTTTGATGGTCAGTGCCTTACATTTTATAAAAATGGTTCAAAGAAAAGTGTCGTCAACTATAAGAATAACATCCCTGTTGGTGACGAGTACGATTTTTTTCCGAACGGCAAATTATACCTGCAAAAAGAATATCCGGATAATGGCGACCGGTACAACGACATTGAAGGCAATTATTTGATTAAAGCCAATTACGATTCATTAGGAACCGCCCTCGTGGCGAACAACAACGGATATTACAAAGTTTACGACGATAAATTTAGCTATATTGAAGAAGAAGGTACGGTGAAAAACGGCAAGCGTGACGGCGCTTGGAAAGGAACAGATAAAGGTAGGGGTATTACCTACACCGAGAATTACAAAGACGGTGCATTGACGGAGGGAAAGTCCGTAGATAAGGATGGCCAGGCTGTAAGTTACACCAAAAGAGGCATACCGCCGCAATTCAAAGGCGGCCTTGATGCTTTTGGCGACTATCTGTCCAGGAGTATCAATTACCCGACCGATGCGCGTGAAAAAAACATTCAAGGTCGGGTTAATGTGTCGTTTGTAGTTGAAAAAGATGGCAAGGTGAGCGATGTGCAAGTAACGCGCTCCGTTAGTCCCAGCCTGGACGCCGAAGCAGTAAGGGTAATTAAAAGGTCACCCAAGTGGGAGCCGGGCGTGCAATATGGCCGGCCGGTAAGGGTAATATACAGCGTACCAATCAGTTTTGCACTAACCGGAAATTAATGCGGCTATTTGCTGCCCGGGCTTGCCCTTAAACTCAACACAACCTTCAAATGCGCATTTACATAAATATGGTCCCGCAGTTGATACTCCATCCTTATACCGACGTTTGACTGATTTACCTGATCATCCAATATTTTGGTGTTATCAATATCCAGCACCAGGCTGTTGCCAACAAGCGCCGTTATATCAGTTCTTGAGGCCACAAGCAGTTCTTCGCTGCCATCTGTTTTTGACAGGTAAACTTTTATCACCGACAAGTTGCCGAGATTAAAATCAGCGGGATCATCAGACTCAATTTTCGCCGAAGCGATTTTTACATCTTTTACCTTATTGGCATTATTGCCGTTTTTATTAAAATTTTGGTCGAAGCTTTTTGCTGTGCCCGATGCCGACAGAAGGACATTATCTGCCGAAGTTCGCGGTATGGTTATGATGGTAGTATAAGGAAAGGTTGATTTTACAGCGGATTGCCAAATGGAGCAGCCGGAGAGAAGCAATAGTAATGAAAGGACTTGAAGTGCTTTTGTTCTCATGGAATTAGTAGCCTTTAAAAAAACAAAGAACGTAATATCTATAAAACTAAGTATTATGAAATGTTATTCTGTTGATATTTCTTCAATTGTTCCAGGGATTATTTTAGGACGCACGAATCGCTGCATCCCGTTTAAAAAGAATAATAATAACCCCAATGTTAGCATCACAATGCCGTTCGCGATGACATACAAAATCGTATTGGAGTTGAATAAACGCCCTGGCGCAAGGAATATGGTTTTTAGGTAACGCCAGCCAAGTGAATCAGATAAGCCTAAAACACAACCGACTAAAAAAACAATTAATGAATTTACCCAAAACCAATCTTTTTTGATTGTTATTGTCAGGGAAATAGCAAATGCAATTAAAAAGCCTACAAAGCCACTTAGGCCAAGCCATAGTAAATTGAGGGACAACCTACCCGCTCCGAAATTCCAATTTCTGGGGTTTTCAAGCCAACTTCTGGAATGAGTTAAAATAGTCGTCCAAAATTCTATGTCGTGTAAATAAGAAAACTGTTCAAAAGAATAGATAAAAAGCCAACAGGCAATAAAGTGAGTTACAATAAGCCGCCAGTTTAATCTTGAAATGAAATTCGACAAGGTCATTTTCGTTTGCTGATTGGTAAAAGTAAAAAATATATCAGGTAATCTTGCCCGGTTCATTTAATTTAAAACCCACCCGATAGCCATCGGGTCAAGCACTCAATAATCACCCCAATCAACCAACCCAACTAATTCAAAAAAAATCCACGGAATGTCTTCGCAAAACGTATCTTTGCACCCCGACGCTGAAAGTTCATGATCGAACTTGAAAGTTGGGAAATACTCCTCAGCGGCATCAGTTTTCGTAACGTACTTTTGAATTAAAAAAAGCACATGCCCAAAGACACCTCCATCAAATCTGTATTAATTATTGGTTCAGGCCCCATTATTATCGGCCAGGCCTGTGAGTTTGATTATGCCGGTTCGCAAGCCGCTCTCTCGCTAAAAGAAGAAGGCATCTCGGTTTCCATTATCAATAGCAACCCGGCTACTATCATGACCGACAAGGTGATTGCCGATCATGTTTACCTTTTGCCGCTTACTGTTGAAAGCATTGAAAAGATATTAAAGGAACAGCCGATAGATGCGGTGTTACCGACCATGGGCGGCCAAACAGCCCTTAACCTTTGTATTGAAGCATCGGAAGCCGGTTTGTGGGAAAAATATAATGTAAGGATTGTGGGGGTTGATATTGCGGCGATTGAAAAAACCGAGAACCGTGAGGCTTTTCGCCAGCTGATGGTGGATATTGGCGTGGGCGTGGCCACCTCAAAAATTGCCAATTCATTTTTGGAAGGTAAAGAAGCTGCCCAGGAGATCGGCTTCCCGCTGGTTATTCGGCCAAGCTATACGCTGGGCGGTAAAGGCGCAGGCTTTGTGCACAAGAAAGAAGATTTTGATGCCGCCTTAAGCAGGGGCTTGCAGGCCTCGCCAACACACGAGGTTTTGGTTGAACAGGCAGTTTTGGGCTGGAAGGAATTTGAGCTGGAACTGCTGCGCGACAATAACGATAACGTGATCATCATCTGCTCGATAGAGAATTTCGACCCGATGGGTATCCATACCGGCGACTCGATCACCGTAGCGCCCGCCATGACACTAAGCGACCGCTGCTACCAGGAAATGCGCAACCAGGCCATTAAGATGATGCGCGCCATTGGCAATTTTGCCGGCGGTTGTAATGTGCAGTTTTCGGTAAACCCTGCCGACGAAGCGCTGATCGCCATTGAAATAAACCCACGTGTTTCGCGGTCATCAGCGCTGGCATCAAAAGCCACCGGGTATCCTATCGCCAAAATAGCTGCCAAATTAGCCATAGGCTATAACCTTGACGAAATAGAAAACCAGATCACCAAAACCACTTCGGCTTATTTTGAGCCGACGCTTGATTATGTGATTGTAAAAATACCGCGCTGGAACTTTGATAAATTCAAAGGCGCCAACCGTGAGTTGGGGCTTCAGATGAAATCGGTGGGAGAGGTGATGGGCATAGGCCGCAGCTTTATCGAGGCGCTGCAGAAGGCCTGCCAGAGTTTGGAGATCGGGCGCGCCGGCCTTGGCGCCGATGGCCGCCAGAACCGCAACCTGGAGCAAATTATGCACAGCCTGGAGCACCCGAGCTGGGACAGGCTGTTCCATATTTATGATGCATTAAGCTTAGGTGTGCCGATAGAATCGGTACGCAAAGCTACCAAGATTGACCGCTGGTTTTTAAACCAGATTGCCGACGTGGTGAACCTGGAAAATGAACTTCGCCGTTATTCATTAAATAATATTCCCGAAGAGTTTTTCTTCACCCTGAAACAAAAAGGATTTTCGGATACACAGATTGCTTATATTTTAGGAAATGTATCTGAAGAAGACGTTTACCAGAGACGCCAGGCGCTGAATATCCGCCGGGTTTATAAAATGGTGGATACCTGCGCGGCTGAATTCCCTGCAAAAACGCCATACTACTACTCCACGTACGAAGGCGAAAACGAATCAATAGTTTCTGACAAGAAAAAGGTCATCGTATTAGGCTCGGGACCGAACCGCATCGGACAGGGTATTGAGTTTGATTATAGCTGCGTTCACGGTTTGATTGCTGCCAAGGAGTCGGGTTTTGAGGCGATTATGATCAACTGTAACCCTGAAACGGTTTCCACCGACTTTAACATGGCCGACAAACTTTATTTTGAGCCGGTGTATTGGGAACATGTAAGAGAAATTATCGAACTTGAAAAACCTTACGGTGTAATCGTGCAGCTGGGCGGCCAAACCGCGTTGAAGATGGCCGAAAAAATGCACCAGCACGGCATCCGCGTCATCGGCACCAGCTTTGATAACATGGATATTGCCGAAGACCGCGGCCGCTTCTCGGATCTGCTGAAAGAACTCGAAATACCTTACCCCAAATATGGCGTTGCCGAAAGTGCCGAGGAAGCGCTGGAAGTGGCCCACCAGGTTGGTTACCCGGTTTTGGTGCGTCCAAGCTATGTATTGGGCGGCCAGGGAATGAGTATCGTGATCAACGATGAAGACCTGGAGAAAGCGGTAGTAAGCCTGTTAAGGAGCCTGCCTGGAAACCGCGTTTTGATCGACCATTTCCTTGACCGGGCATCTGAAGCTGAATCGGATTCCATATGCGACGGCGAGGATGTGCATATCATCGGCATGATGGAGCATATCGAACCGGCCGGTATCCACTCCGGCGATTCATTCGCTGTGTTACCGCCATTTGATCTGTCGGACAATGCAATTAGCCAGATGGAGGAGTACACGCACAAAATTGCCAGGGCATTAAATGTGTTGGGCCTGCTCAACATACAGTTCGCGATAAAAAACGACAAGGTTTATGTGATCGAAGCGAATCCGCGGGCATCAAGGACAGTGCCGTTTATTGCTAAGGCCTACGACGTTCCTTATATAAACATAGCGGCAAAATGTATGCTTGGGGTTAATAAGCTAAAAGATTTTACCATCGAGCGCAAACTGTGGGGCTATGCCATAAAAGAACCCGTATTTTCTTTTGATAAGTTCCATGAAGTAAATAAGGAACTCGGCCCAGAGATGAAATCAACCGGCGAAGCCATCCGTTTCATCCCTAATTTACAGGATCCTTATTTCAGGCATTTGTATAAGGAGAAATCGATGTACTTAAGCCGGTAAGGAGAGGTGAAAGGCGAAAGGTAAAAGGTGAAAGGTAGCTTTCGGTAAAAAAATACATTTGGGGGCGAAAGGCAAAGATCATTACGGCATGTTTTTTACCTTTCACCTTTAGCCTTTCACCTTTAACCTCCTCTTGTTAATATTTGTTAAAATTATTTAATACAAGCAATATTAAGGTTATAATTGCAGTTGATTACGAAGACGCATAGCGGTATGGTTAAAAATTTACGTCCCCCTTTTTTTATTTGCATGAGAATTTCCTACTTACGTCATATTTCTTTTTTCTTGTTCGGATTGATTACGGTAATGTCGGTTGCAAGCTGTTCCAAAACACCGGCGCCCCAAATTATTGTGGTAATCCCTACAGTAGGCACAGTAAAGGTTATCGAGAATTTAACATCTACCACCGCGCAAAGCGGCGGCGTAATTCTTAACGCAGGCAATGGCGCTATTTCAGCCAACGGCGTTTGTTATAGCTCAACCAATTCAACTCCTACCGTTGCTGACAGTAAAACATCCGACTCTGTTTATAATCCCGGCACCTCGATTACCGCATTTGTTAGCCAATTAAAAAACTTAACCCCGGGCACCAAATATTATTTACGTGGTTATGGAACCAATAGCGCCGGCACCGGCTATGGCAGCGTAGTTACATTTACCACGCTGGCGGCAAATGCCGGAACCAATGTTATTACTGTTTCTACTTTTGCGGGCACCGGAGTTGCTGGTTTTAATGATGGATCGGCTTTGGGCGCTTTGTTTAACAACCCGGCAGGAGTTTCTGTAGATAATAAGGGAAATGTTTACGTTTCCGATTCATTTAACGACCTGATAAGAGAAATTTCATCAACGGGCAATGTTACCACCATAGCGGGCAACCAGTCCGCAGGTTTGGTAAATGGGGCTGCGGCCTCTGCGGAATTTTATGCACCGACGGGGCAAGTGGTTGACGCACAGGGTAACGTATATGTTTCGGACCAGGGGAACAATGTCATCCGTAAAATTACACCCCTGGGGGTTGTAACCACTTTTGCAGGAACCGGCCAGGCCGGTTATCGCAACGGGGCGGTAGATTCGGCCCACCTGGCCGGCGCCAGCGACTCGCTTGCAAAGTTTAACAGTCCGCAAGGGCTTTGTATGGACGCCGCCAGAAATATTTATGTGGCGGACCGGGGAAACAACGTGATACGGGAGATCATGCCAAATGGCAGGACAAAAACGATTGCGGGCAATAAAGTTAAAGGATTTATCGACGCGACAGACGAGGCGGCCTTTTTTGATACGCCTTCAGGCGTTGCCGTCGATTCCAAAGGAAATGTTTGGGTTACAGACCAGGGTAACTCTGCTTTGCGCGAGATTTCGACCTCGGGCGTGGTGACCACGATTTTTGGCAGCCCGGTACAACAGAACCTGTTAGGTTACCCATCGGCAATCACGATCGACACGCAAGGTAATCTTTACATCGTGGACGAAAGCGGAAGAATATTTGAATATACTACGGGTGGTGTATTATACCTTTTAGCAGGCGCTTTGAACAGCTCAGGGCTAAACAATGGTTCAGGCACCACCGCCTTGTTTAACTATCCCCAATCAATAGCCGTTGACGCCAGCGGGAATATTTATGTGGCAGATCAATACAACAACTGCATCCGAAAGATCACGATAACACCGGGGATTTAAGTCGTCTTTTGCCGTAGAGACGCAATATTTTGCGTCCCTGGTAATAGGTAGGTTTACCAATTTGATCATCGATTGAAGGGGGGTAACAATACGGCAGTTCAGGTTCGATTTGAACACTACAATTCATTAAGGAAACGGATATGCCAGTGGGAGACGCAAAATATTGCGTCTCTACCAAACGGAACATGAATTATACCACATTATAAAGCGCCCAGTTTAACCAGCGCATAAAAAAGCCCGGTGCAATGCAATGCCTGGGCTATTTGGTTGGTAAGCAGCAGCGTTCTTACCTCTTCAAGGGTATGCGGCATAACAATGATCTCTTCCTGGTCGTCCAATGATTGCCCCTGTACTTTCCTTCCGCCGCGGGCCAGGTAACATCGTGTTTGGTTATTTGCGGTTGCAGGATTGCCATAGGCCACGCACAACAGCTCAAAGTCGTCAAACTGGTAGCCTGTTTCTTCCAAAAGCTCCCTGCGAAGTGCCTCTTCTGGCGTTTCATCCCCATCGATCACGCCGCCCGGTAGCTCAGTCGAAACAATCTCCGCCGCGTGCCGGTACTGCTTAACCATCAGGATTTTATTATCGTCGGTAATTGCAACGGCATTTACCCAGTTATTATATTCCAGCACATAATAGTTTTCGACGATATGCCCGCCGGGCATTTCGCACCGGTCAGACCGCAGCGTAGCCCAGGGCCCTTTGTGGAGGTAAGTTGATGAAAGTGTTTTCCAGGTAAGATTTTTGTCGTTCATAGTTCATGGTTGATAGTTCATAGTCGAAAAACCATTGCTAATGTAGGAAATCCGACAGAACCAGGTGTATGAATTGGCAATTATCAAACATATCCTCGCTTATCCGATCACCGCAGCTACCATGAACTATGAATCACCAACCAATCAGACTTTCCTCAACGTATTCACATTTACGTGCGGCCACATAATATCGCCGGGCAAATTGGTCTTTTTTATAAAATTAAGGTCGGCCTGCTGGGAGTATTGCAGCTGATTAAAGCTAATTCCATCTGCCTCCACCTCCTCTATCCAAAAAGTAGACTGGAAGCGTGAGGGGTTCACGTGCTCGTCGAGAAAAGGAATATTTGATATGTTGCCGCCTGCGTTTGCCGTATCAACCGTTATTGTGGTTACCTGGGTTATTTTTTGAGTAGCAGCCAGGGCAGCCAGGGTGCCGTTTACGTTAGCCGCATGAAATTCGGTTGAAAATGGATTTTTGGTGTATTGGTCGATATACCCGAACACAGGCGGAAGGCCAATCGGATCCGGGATAGCGGTAATCATCGGAAATACCGGCGGCGCCGACGAGGTAGCAGCGTTTCCAAGGGCAATTACGACATCTCCATGCGGAATAGCCGACATCCGGGCAATTGCAAAAGGTTTAACCGCATTGCTTTCCACTACCGGCCCATCGGGCTGCTTTTCAATATCGGTCATATTAAGCCACATCCCATTTTCAACATGAAGTATGCCGTTTGGATACTTCATATCGTTAATCGTCAGCTCATACAATAAGCCGGTAATAAATTGCTGGGTTGCACCGCCCCTGTTGGGCACCGGGGCCGTGATGGGCGAAAAAGTAATCGTTTCGGAGTACTGCTGGATAAGCAGCGTAAAGGTTGGGTTGCCATCTTTTTGTGATGGAACGGCAATCAAATTCCATCCGGAGCTACCCTTCCAGGTACCCTCAAGGCCAGCAAGCGGTCCCAATTTGTTTGCAACTTCTTCAGGCGAACCGCTCAGCCTGATAAATCCTTTTAGTAAAGCTTCTGCATTTTGTGCCATGGCGCAATAAGTTTAAGGTTAATAATTGCCTTAAAGTTAACGCGATTAGAATCAAAAAAGCAAGTGTTGGACAGTATTTTTTTTGCGTTGCAGTTTATGGTTCATAGTTCATGGTTCATGGTTCATGGTTCATGGTTCATGGTTTTCAGTGTTTAAATCAGGCACAAATCATGCCCAACACATCCCGTTAACAATCCGGCTATGAACCATCCCGCACGTGCGGGATCAACCATGAACTAAAAGCTACCAACTGCCGCTCGCGCCGCCACCGCTGGCGCCGCCGCCGCCAAATCCGCCGAAGCCGCCTCCTCCTCCACCGCCGAAACCGCCGCCGCCATCGCTAAAGCCACCCCAGCCGCCGCTGCCCCTGCCGAGCAACGCGCCGCCCAGGAACCATAGCCAGGGGCTCCCGCCGCCGCCAATAACCTGGCCGCCACCGCCCCGTCCGCGGAAAATGATGATGAGGATGAAAATAATGATAAAGATGAGAATGCCGTAACCTCCGCCGCCATGGTCGTCGCTGTTACGGGATGCATGCCGCGCGTTAGTATTTTTATATTCGCCCTTTGTCAGCTTTATCAGGTCATCACTGGCGGCATCCAGTCCCTGGTAATATTGCTGCTGCCTGAAGTTTGGTTTGATATCATTGTCGATAATGCGGTTGGCCAGCATATCGGGTACCACAACTTCAGCCCCATTACCCACCTGGATAGTTACTTTGCGGTCTTTAATTGCCGCAAATATCAAAACGCCGTTATCTTTTCCCTTTTGTCCTATCTGCCACTTGTTGAATAGCCCCAGGGCGTACTCGCTTATATCGTATTGTCCGACAGTGTCGGTCAATACGATGGCTATCTGAACCGAAGAAGTATCGTCAAACGCTACAAGCTTACTTTCCAGTTGCTGGTCATCGCCGGCTGAAAGTACGTGGGCAAAGTCGTTAACCAATTTTGGCGGATATGGCTTATCCGGATATTTCTGTGCAAAAGCAAACAACCCTGTAAACAGGATAAACAGGGACAGTATAATTTTTTTTGACATGATCGTAAGTTTATTTGCCGTCCATAAAGGCAATATCGTCGGGCAATTCATTATCGTCGCCCCGTTTGTGAGGGAAATATTTTTGCAAATGGTCGCCGGCTATTTCCAGGCCCGTAACAATACCTTCAACCAGGTTTCCGGCTTTAAAATGTTCCAGCATGTCATCTTTGGTATCGTCCCAAAATCCATCCGGTACAACTTTATTGATGCCGCCATCGCCGATAATGGCAAATTTGCGGTCTTCCACCGCCACGTAGATCAGAACGCCGTTACGCAGCCTGGTTTTATGCATGTCCAACTCGTGGAAATACTTTGCTGCCCGGTCGAGCACATCCTCGCTGCAGGTTTTCTCGATACAAACGCGAAGCTGGCCCGAGGTGTGCTTCTCGGCAGCCGCAATGGCGTTCTTTATGCGTAATTGCTCGTCGTCGTTAAATATGGCCATGGGGCTAATTAGTGAATTAGTGAATTAGTGAATTGAAATTGCTGGGTTAGTGGCCCCCTTGTTATTTTGACCACTATCCAACAAATCTCGTTTTCATTAGTTAAAACTTCCAACTACCGGTGCTTTTTGTGCAGCCGAATCAGCTTTAAAACTACCTTTTTCGCTGAACCCAAAAAGTTTGGCAGTGATAACAGCCGGGAATGAACGTATGCTTTGGTTGTAATCCTGAACGGCGTTAACAAAGTTCACACGCGAAAATTTGATCCTGTTTTCAGTTCCTGCAAGTTCAGCCATCAGGTCACTGAAATTCTGATTTGCTTTCAGATCAGGGTAGTTTTCAGAAGCTACCAGCAACCTGCCTAAAGCGGTACTTAACTGGCCCTGTGCGGCCTGGTATTTTTGTATAGTAGCGGGATCAAGCTTGGTGGGGTCAACCTGGATAGAAGTGGCCCTTGCGCGTGCATCGGTAACCGCGGTTAACGTGCTTTTTTCAAAATTAGCGGCGCCTTTAACGGTTGCTACCAGGTTAGGGATCAGGTCGGCGCGACGCTGGTAATCGGCCTGTACAATGCCCCATTTGGCTTTTACGTTCTCATCTTTGTTTACTAAACCGTTATAGCTGCATCCGCCAATAAGGCATATCAATACAATTACGCCTAATACTATTAACAAATTTTTCATGATGTGTTCTGTTTTGGATTTTAATTCTGAGTGAATTTACAACTTAGATTGCAATATGTATACCATTGTTACAAATATGCCAATGTGTCTGAACACGATTCATAAGATTAGAAAGATTACAAGATGGATCTGGGTAAATCCCACTGTTTTTCATATAGTGGCTATTTTAATCCTGTAAATCTTTTTAATCCTATAAATCGTGTTAATTTGGCGCTTTATTTATTGCATCTGAATAATGAAGAAAATACTGACCGTTCTTTTTAGCTGCTGCGTTTTTATCGCGGCAGCGCAAACCAATTCCGGCGATAACCTTGTTCAATATGTAAAACCCATCATAGGCACACAACGCATGGGGCATGTGTTTCCGGGGGCGACCGTGCCCTTCGGCATGGTGCAGCTGAGCCCGGAGACGGACACCGTTAGCTATGACTCGAATGGCCACTACAACCCGGACGTATACAAATATTGCGCGGGCTACCAATATGATGATAAAACGATCGTCGGCTTTAGCCATACCCATTTCAGCGGTACAGGGCATTCGGACCTGGGTGATTTTTTGATCATGCCGACCATCGGGGACTTAAAACTAAACCCCGGGACGGCCGATAAACCCGGCAGCGGGTATCGCTCTGCCTTCTCGCACAATAATGAGGTGAGCGAAGCAAATTACTATCGTGTAAAGCTGGACGCCTATAATATTTTAGCCGAGATGACCACAACGACGCGTGTGGGTTTTCACCAGTACACTTTCCCCAAATCGGATAATGCGCATATTATTTTGGATTTGATGGCCGGTATTTACAATTACCCCGATAAAAACGTGTGGGTTTACCTACGCAGGGTTAACGACAGTACCGTTGCGGGCTACCGCATCACTAATGGCTGGGCACGCACGCGCACGCTGTATTTCGCCATGACCTTTAATAAGCCGTTTATCCAGATGGGCTACAAAAACTATTCGAAGCGCGAAGTTTACGGCGGCTTTTGGGGGAAATTCAACGGGGTGAAAAACTTCCCCGAGATTGCCAGCCGGCAAATGCGTACGTGGTTTGATTTTAAAACGGCAGAAGGCGAAAAGATAAAGATCAAATTTGCCATCTCGCCGGTAAGTATTGACGGTGCGCTGAACAATATGTGGGCAGAAATACCCGGATGGGATTTTGAAAAGGTTAAGCAGGACGGCCAGCATTTGTGGGAGCAGGAACTCCACAAAATTGTAGTGGAAGGCAGTAAAAGTGATAAGGAGAACTTTTATACCTCGATGTACCATGCGATGATCAACCCGACGGTTTATATGGACGTGGATGGTAAATACAAAGGACTGGACCAGCAGGTTCACCAGGCGGACGGATTTACCAATTATACTACTTTCAGTCTTTGGGATACGCATCGTGCGCTGCACCCGCTGTTTAACATTATTGAGCCTGACAGAAATGCCGACATGATAAAAAGCATGCTGGCCCACTTTGATCAAAGCCCGGAGCACATGCTGCCGATATGGGTCAACTCGGCTAACGAGAACTGGTGCATGAGCGGTTATCATAGCGTATCGGTCATCGCCGATGCGGTGGTGAAGGGCAACGCCCCCTTTGACGCCAACAAGGCATTAGAGGCGGCCGTTACTACTGCCAATCACCGCGATTATGAAGGCATCGGATATTTTAATGATATGGGCTATATCCCGGACGAAAAGGATGATAACTCCGTATCCTCAACACTCGAATATGCTTATGACGATTGGTGCATCGCCCAAATGGCCAAAAAGCTAAACCGGACGGACGTTTACGACACTTTTATCAAACGATCGCAAAACTGGAGAAATGTGTACGACCCGAAAAGTGGCTTTATGCATCCAAAGCTGGGCGACGGCAGTTTCCGCAAAACAAAATTCGACCCGTTTACCACTATCGGCATGGGCTTTATCGAGGGCAATGCCTGGAATTATACGCTGTACGTGCCGCATGATGTACCTGGCCTGGTGCAGGCAATGGGCGGCGAAAAGCGCTTTATCGTTTACATCGACAGCCTATTCAGCTATGACCTTCCTGATAAATACTTTGCCGAGACGGAGGATATTACCAAGGACGGCATCATCGGCAACTATGTGCATGGTAACGAGCCCTCGCACCAGATCGCTTACCTGTACGATTGGACCAGCCAGCCCTGGAAAACCCAGGAAAAGGTGCGGATGATCATCCCAAAAATGTACAAAAACACGCCCGACGGTTTGGGCGGCAATGATGATACCGGCCAGATGAGCGCCTGGTATATTTTTAGCGCTCTTGGGTTTTACCCGGTGGCGCCGGGATCAGACCAATATGCTATTGGCAGTCCGTCAGTTTATCATGCGGCGATCAATTTGGAGAATGGAAAAATATTCACCATCAACGTTAAAAACCAAGGCGATAAAAACGTTTATGTGCAAAAGATGCTGCTAAACGGCAAGTCGCTAAATGGTTATTTTATCAGTCATGAGGATATTATGAATGGCGGGGAAATTACTTTTGTGATGGGGCCCAAACACAAGTAGGCTATTTTTATTTATAAACGAAGCCGCTGGGCTGGCTACCTATTCCCCAATCTGATATTTTGCATGTCGCGCCAATCCTTTATAAATTCTTTGGCGTGTTTGATCATAAATTCGGGTTTTGCCAGAGAGTCAATTCCGGTTCTTTTGATAAGGCTATCCCGCAAAAAGTAGAACTGGCCGGACGAGAGCACCTTGTCTGCAACCGCGCCATCCCATGTTAAGGTTTTGACAAGAATTAGGGTGTCATTGTTGAAGTAATAGCTTATTCTTTTAGGATTACCCAACTCCTGTTCGTAGATTACCTTAACCAATCTCTTTGTTTTACGATTGCTGAAGTAATTATTAGAGAAGGATCCAACGACCTTCTTTGTAAATATTTTTTTTATTATCCCTTTTCTTTTGATTTCGATTGTGCCGTCCTCTATTGATGAACCATAATTTTTTAACGAATCGATAGAAGCTGCTATACTGTCAATTTTAGAGGTCCGTAAATTATTGGTTTGGCAAAAGGCACAATTCACACCTATCAAAAAACTGATGATTAAATAAAACTTCATTTGGCGATTTGTTAAAATCCAGGTATAATCGTGTGTGCGGTGTAAATATAAGTTTATCATTTTGAAGACATGGTCTTTCACCAATATTTTATAGTTAGGCCGGTATGATGAACCACAGCGGGGATTTTCAGCGCGGTTTACTCCACAGTAAACCAAAAACAGCTTGCGGCGATTTTATCGCCACTGTAATGTTTCGGCATACCTGCCCGTATTGTTAAAAAAAGAAAGCCAACAACCATGAAACCACAAAGCCTGCTCGCAATCATCCTATTGTTTTCCGTATTAACCGCTTGCACAAAACCCGGATGCGACCCCGGAATGATGAATGGCTCGATGTCGCTCTCAGGTAAATGGCAGCTTGTGCAGGATAGCATCTCCAATTCGTGGCTAAAAACGGCGCCTGTTATTACCAATTATATCGGCGGCGCAGGAGATTATTTTGATTTCAGGAGCGACGGTTTTTGTTATACTAAAGAGGGCGACGCATATGATACCCTGGCCTACAAACAGGTCTCCTCAAAAAGCATTATCATGCAAAATTTCGGGCTGGTGATCAATGGCGCTACTGAGCCAAGCGTTGTTGCTCAAACCAGTACTACCGCCGATATTACCACGCAAAATATCCTCAGTCCGTCCGGGACGATTTTTAGAGAGGTGAAGCTTAAAAGATAGAAACGGGTATGAAAAAGTAGAGACGCGATACTTCGCGTCTCCGGATATATTAGGCGTAAAAAAGTAGAGACGCGATGCATCGCGTCTCCGGATATATGTTGAGTAAAAGTAAGTTTAGTGGTTATGATTATCCCGCCATGTAGCAAACCTCGCTGGTGGTAAGCCTGTTTACCATTTCTTTTAAGATAACCCTTGCACGGCAAAGATTGGTGCGTGACAGTAATTCAGTAATGCCCAACTTTGCGCCGATCTCCTGGTGCGAATACCCCTCAATAGCATACAGGTTAAACACAGACCTATACATGTTCGGCAGCTTTTGTATCATCTTCAACAGGTCTTTTGCTTCCAGCCCATGGTCGTTATAGCCATTAGTGAACGATTCATTATCCTCGGCAAAATCATCCACCAAAACCATCGGTTTTTGCTTGCGGTAGCGGGAAATGGCGCAATGCACCATGATGCGGCGTATCCAGCCTTCCAGGTTTCCTTCCCCGCGGTATTTATGGGCGTTATTAAACATTTTTATAAAGCCCTCCTGCAAAATATCCTGGGCCTCGTCTCTGTCGTGGGCGTAACGCATACAAACTGCCAGCATCCTGGGCGCCAGGGTGCGGTACAAAAGTTCCTGCTGCTTACGGTCGTTTTTTAAGCAGCCTTCCCACATTTCAGCTAATCGTACGTCGGTGGTCATTGTTGTGTGTTTTGTTTGGTATGACCATGCCAATATTGATACCCTTATTTTAAGTATTTGATAATCAACCAAATGATTTTTAGCGGTACTACGAAAGTGTTCGTTTTCGTACGGTTGGTGACTCAAAGGCGGACGTTTTTCTCCTAATTCATTAGTAGTTGGGTGTTATTGCGCTCTTTTGTGGTGAGAAAACCAAATCTATCGTGTTTGTTTGCCGCGTTTTCCGGCTGGATTTTTATGTTAAAAAAAGTTAAAAAGTGTTAAATCGAAGATTAAACTACGAAATGGGCTGAATTCAAGTTGAACCGGAACGTTTTCGGGTCGCCTTTTAAAATTTATATTAACTTTAATTTTAGCAAGGAAATTTATCATGAATCAAATGCTCATTGACTTTATTTCAGAATTTGCAGGTATTCGAAAGTCAAAGATAAATTCTCAATCGAGGCTATTTGGGGATTTGCGTATCTATGGCGACGATGCCGCTGAACTATTGATTGCTTATGGAAAAAAATTTGATGCCGATGTGTCAAACTTCATGGCAGCCGATTATTTTGAACCTGAAGGAGATCAAATTTTACCTGCTATTATTAGGCTGATAACTGGTAAATCGTCCCCCAAATATAAAGTATTAACTGTCGGGCAGATGGAAAAAGGGATTGTAGCAGGAAAGTTAAATGAGGAGATCATTAATTCTTAAGCCAGTTTGTTGAAGTAATCCTTTAAAAAAACACCATACACGGTTATCCGGGTACGTTTAATTACCGGCCTGCCGAATCTTACTCCGGGATCAACTTCGATAAATTCTTTGTAATCAACTTGCACCATATTCAAATTTAAATAAATTATTATCTATAGTGTTGATTGGGCATTAGTTTGACGTTCATGGATTAAATCACCGATTTATTGTTTGCGATTTCACCGATTTATTGTTTGGGATTTCACCGATTTATTGTTGGTGATTACACCGATTATTGTTTGTGATTTCACCGATTGACTGTTGATTACACCAATTAAAAGAAAAATATCGGTAATGAAATCAGTGTTATCAGTGCCTAAATCAGTGTAATCTGTGATCAAAAATCGGTGAAATCATTCTCCAATCGGTGAAATCCTAGTAAATGTATCTTACAAAGGCCTCGATCGCCTCATATTCAGCCATGCCCAGCTTATCATAATTGCGGGCGGTTTCGTGGGTACGGTCTTCAGCTCTTACCCAAAACTCGCGTGCATCATCCCCCGGGAAAACAGGCCTGTCCTTTTGGCTCTGGTGTTTAAAGATCGCATTCCGCTTGCGGATCACCTCCTGCGGTGATAGCGGCACCGCCATCTCGATCTCCCAGGTATCAAACTCCTGCCAGGCCCCGCGGTACATCCACAGCCAGCAGTCTTTTACCCAAGCTTCGGTTTCCTGCAGCCTTCTTAATGCGGCAAGGATGATGTTAAAACATACCAAATGCGTCCCGTTCGGATCGGCAAAGTCGCCTGCTGCAAAAACCTGGTGCGGTTTTACTTTTTGTAAGAGTTCTATGGTGAGCAGGATATCTTCTTCGCCTGCCGTGTTCTTTTTTATTTTACCCGTTTCGTAAAAGGGCAATGCCATAAAATGAATATGGCTGTCCGGCAAGCCGGCATATCTTGCGCCCGAAATAGCCTCCGTCTTCCGGATAAAACCTTTTACATCCCGGATTTCTTTGGTATCTACCTGGTTGGGCTTTTTGGTAGGGATAAAAGCCCGCATTTCTTCATAGATCTCTTTTAACCGGGTATTGTCCTCGCCGATGCTTTCGTTAAAGTCGATGGCGAATTCAACGAAACGTAATACATCATCATCCCAGACAGCCGTGTTGCCAGAGGTTTGATATGCAACATGCACATCGTGCCCCTGGTCAACTAAACGGATAAAAGTACCTCCCATGGAGATCACATCATCGTCCGGGTGAGGCGAAAAGATGATGGAGCGCTTCTGGGCCGGCTGTGCCCTTTCGGGCCTTTGCGAATCGTCGGCATGGGGCTTTCCGCCCGGCCAGCCGGTGATCGTGTGCTGCAACTGGTTAAAGATATCGATGTTGATGTTATAAACAGGTCCCTGCTCAACAGCAAGCTGGGCCATGCCATGGTTATTGTAATCTTCTTCGGTGAGTTTTAAAATGGGTTTGCCAACCGTATTGGCTAACCAGATGACCGCTTTTTTCTTCAGGCCGTTTTCCCAGCTACAATCTTTTACCAGCCATGGGGTATCAAAACGGGTTAATGAACTGGCGGCAGCCTCATCCAAAACAAATTCCACATGATCGGATAGCTGTAAATAGGTAGCAGGCACCTCGCCCGATATCTCCCCTTCAACCGCTTTTTTGACGATAGGCGCTTTTTTCAAACTCCAGGCCATGAGGATAATTTCCCGGGCCTTGAAGATGGTGCCCACGCCCATGGTGATGGCCTTGGTGGGCACATTGGATTTCCCGCCAAAGTCACGCGAGGCGTCGTTTCTGGTTAAATCGTCCAAAGTAACCAGCCGCGTGCCGGAGTTTGGCGCCGAGCCCGGCTCGTTAAAACCGATGTGACCGGTACGGCCGATACCCAGAACCTGTAAGTCTAATCCTCCCAAAGCCGTGATCTTCCGTTCATATTCTAAACAAAAGGCAGGGATATCATCGATTGCTAAAGTACCATCGGGGATGTGGACGTTTTCCTTAGGAATATCTACATGCGAGAACAGGTTCTCGTACATAAAAGTAACATAGCTCTGCACCGCGGTAGGCTGCATGGGGTAGTACTCATCCAGGTTAAACGTGATGACATTTTTAAAGCTCAACCCTTCCGAACGATGCAGCCTGACCAGTTCGGCATAAACGCCGATGGGCGTAACGCCTGTAGCCAGGCCTAAAACTGTTTTTTCTCCTTTTGCTTCTTTGCTGCGTATCAACGCAGCAATTCTGCCGGCTACTGCTACAGAAGCCTGCTGCTGGTTTTCATATACCGTTACCGGCAGTTTCTCGTATCGTGTTTCTTCAAGTAGGTTTAATCGGGCCATGATTGTAAGTCTTAAGTCGAAAGTCTATGGTCTAAAGTCCGGCACTGGGCTTTAGCGAAATTGGTTAAAACAAATATATCGGATATGTTGAGACGGCAGGAATAATATTTAAAAAACCGCGGGAACAAGAGGAAATGATCAAAACAGACCGCGTGGGGGCAAATTATTCCATTGCCCGGAAGGTCTTTTGGTGGTCGTGGTTGATCTTGTTGTTTTTGAACAGGAAGTAGCGCGTGGCGCGATAGAACACGTTAACAAATACAGGCGCCGCCAGGATATCAATGGTATAATGAATGTGTTGTACCAGTAACAGGAAAGCCACCACCACCGTTGCCACACCGGCTACTATCTTATCGTTCTTTTTTTTAAGGCACAAACAGATTAACGTAAGCGTGGCCGTATGGCCTGAAAAAAACAAGTCTTTAGTAATAACCGAATTGCCGTAGAAAATCCCGGTTATCGGGTCGGTAAGCTGTATAAGACCCGTAGGCGGGTCGAGCGGAACAAAGCTGATACAGGTTAGCCTTGCCGCACACACAAAAACGTATGTCCAGCAATAAGTTATATACATCGAAGGATCCTTCATTGCCCTGTTGATCGCCAGCAGGATCATCGCCCAAATGATGGCAAAAATGGCAATAGACACGTTCCGCGCCGGAATGATATCCAAAAGCCAATCATCCAGCAGTTTGCCATTCTTCTTTTGAATCGAATTAAAAATATGCGGCATAGCGATAACGACAGAAAGCATAAGTACCGTGCCAATGACGATCTGCTGTTTCTTGTGCGGCGTGTTCCAGGTTTCTTTCCAAATTTCCCTTGCCGACGCTTCTGGCATATAAGGTAATTTTTTATTCAAATGTCCGCAAAAGTAGCAATTGCTAAATCATTAAGAAATATTTAAGCCGACATTAAATAATCTGCATGTCAAATATCAAAAAACATAAATGCAACCAAATTGCGTTATGTATATTTGTGACATGAGAAAAGGGAAGTATAGTTCGAGGTTGGATAATGCGGGGATGACTGCCTCTATCCTGTGTGCCATACATTGCGCAATCGTGCCGTTATTGATAACCGTTTTGCCGCTGGCGGGCTTAGGCTTTTTGGCTAACCCATTGATTGAGTGGAGTATGATTATTTTTGCGCTGTGCATTGGCACGTATGCAATAGGTTTATCATACCTGCGGACACATCATAGACTGTTGCCGCCGATCCTGCTGGTTGCAGGTTTTTTGGTTATTATTGTCGGGCATGCATTTGTGCGCGGCTGGCACGAGGCTATTGTTGTGCCGATAGGCGGTTTATTAATAGCCACGGCGCATTTTTTTAATTTCAGGTACAGTGCGAAATGTCAAATTGAGGGCCCGCACTTTCATATCAGGAATGACCACGCGCATAAAGCCGCCGGCGAAGTAATTGTGGAACAATAAGCCCGCTGCCCACATTAGATAATCCTAATCTCCCGGCTCAAATAAATCAAGTAAATTTCGCGTTATTGTTTATACCTTTGTATTAAATTAGCTCAGCTTCAATGACACAACATACAGCACATAAGTTTGAAGCACTGCTCGATAAGCATCACTTAAAAAAAACCGCTCCGCGATTAAAAGTACTGTCGATGCTGTCTGCAAAAAATGTGGCCACCTCACAGCCCGACCTGGAGGGGGTAATGGCCGATATTGACCGCGTTACTTTGTACCGCATCTTGAATGCCTTTGAAGAAAAAGGCATCATTCATAAAGTTTTCGACTTAAACGGCACGGCTAACTACGCCATGTGCTCGTCAAATTGTGAAGAAAACCATCACCACGACGAACACCTGCACTTTAACTGCACCAGCTGCAACAATGTATACTGCCTTGACGAACTGGAGATCCCGGACCTCCACCTGCCAAAGGGTTTCAAACCTGACGGGTTCACCTTGTATGCAACAGGTTTATGTCCAAAATGCAATAAAGTGGTCGCTAAGGCCCGGTAAAACAATTTGATTAATTGACCCTTATCACTTAATGATAAAGCGCTTTACCACTTTTAACCTCCTGCTATTTTTTGTACTTATAGGCGCCGCGGCCTTTGGCCAGGAAGATAATGTCGGCTTTAAATTCAGAACCGTTGTCATCGATGCAGGGCACGGGGGTAAAGACCCGGGTGCACATGGCGCTTATTCATCTGAAAAAAATGTTGCCCTGGCCATTGCCAAAAAGGTGGAATTGTTGCTAAAGGATGAGATGCCGGGGATTAATGTGATTATGACCCGCTCAACAGACCGTTTTATAGAACTGAAACGCCGCTCGGAAATTGCTAACGAAAATCATGCAAATCTCTTTGTTTCCATTCACTGCAACTCGTCGCCTGACGGGACCGGTGCGAGTAATAAAGGTGTAATGCTGTTGGTTTATGGCTTTCACCGAAAGCAGGAGCAAATGGAAGCCCTTCGCGAAAACGCATCTATTTATATTGAAAAGGACTATCAAAAAAACTACGACGGTTACAGCGAAACCGACCCGACGGCGCTCATCGTTTTAAATACCGTTATGCAAAAATACCGCAAACAAAGCATCCTTTTCGGGGAGCTGCTGAATAAGGAATTTGTGAATAACGATGGCCGGCGCAGCCGCGGCGTGAAGGAGCAGGGCGTCCTGGTTTTGGCCCATAGCGCAATGCCCGCTGTTTTAGTCGAGACCGGTTATATCAACAATCCAGGCGAAGAAGCCTACCTGAATTCAAAAAAAGGACAGGATGAGATCGCCGCCTCGATCGTCCGTGCCATAGCGCTCTATCGAACTAAGATCAAAACCATTTGATGTTAAGTCAAAAGTCTTAAGTCGCGTTGTACTTTAACTCAGGGGCTAAGCATCAATTCATATAAAATTCAGGCCCCTGCTAAAACATCCTGCCGGCCGGTTTGTAATTTTTTTATGGAAGTCGGCAAACCGCCGTTATCATCGTTAAATTTAGCGTATGAAAAAGATACTGATCACGGCCCTCATCCTCATGACGTTTACGGCTGCCGCAACCGCGCAGCAACATTTTTCGGCAGAGGATTTTAAGAAGAACCTTGGTAAAACAGGAACCCTGTGCGATACCATTTCCTCTCTGAGGATATTTAGCGATACGCTCACCCTTTTAAATATGGGCGGTGCTTATCCCAATCAGAAGTACACCATTGCGATAAAAGGGAATAAGATCACCTTACCCTGGGAACAGCTAAAGGGCAAACCCCTTTGCGTCACCGGTGTGTTTGAAATGTATAAAGGCCGGCCGGAAATAGAGGTTACCGATCCGGACCGGATAAACAGGCAATAAATTCATTAACTGCTTAATTCGCGGTTTTTTGAGGCGCCTTGATTGCCCAATTCATATTTCTGAGCTTCCACCGGCTGCCATCAAAATGTGCCGTTGCAGTAAAATAGCCGTCGATGCTTAGCCTTTGCCCATTGGCCATGCTGACGTCTTCATGAAAATCAGCGCCCAGGCTTGCATAAGTTGCAGTTAGCGGATCGACCCTTAAGTTTTTCCAGCTAAGGCTGATCTTTTTAAAGTTTTTGACGACTGTGCCAAGCGTAAACGACTTTGCGGAGGGATAATCCCTGAATGCCAGCGCCCCATCCGAGCCCATGAAAAAGCCGGCGTTGTTTTCAAAATAATTTATCCAGGCAGCAGGGCCGCGTGTAGACACATCGGTGCTGATGTGCGCAAGCATTTGCGTAACGCTGTCCTTTACGGCCGAACTTTCGGCCGCGCTCAGCCGGGTACTGTTGTTTGTACAGCGGGCTAATAACATCACCGCGATACAAGCACAAACGGAAGGCACCGAATAGAAAGTAAATTTTTTCATGATCTCATCTGATTATTGATTTGTATCAATCCCAATTAAAATCAACCTCTTTACCGTTCAACCGCCAACGCGCCGGCAACGGGTTCTCCATCCAGTCCAGCGGTTCGCCGATAGGCTGAACTTTTGCAGCCTGGGCGAAGCACTGTTTGATAAATGCTTTTTGGTCGGCGCCCAGCGCCTCCGGCTGGGCGGATATAAACAGCGGTGCACTGCTTTCGGCCAGTAGCTGCATCCATTGCTTATTCTTTTCCCAGGGCACAGCTGTGGTCAGGCCAACACAGTCGCCGTCGACCGCATAAAATGTATTATGCTGGGGCATCCTGAATCCCATGGCGTTTACACCCATTTTGCGGGTGCGTGCCCAGTCTTTTCCGCTGGTATCATCGCCTACCCGGTTCATTTCAAAAACGCCGGCTGAAAGGTGGCTTATCGTGTTACAGCCGATGAGATACATATCGCCTGCTGCCACGCGGATGGCGCCGTAAAGATGTTTGATGATCTCGGCAGTCGTTTTACTTTTATCGTTAAAGCTCCAGCCTGGCTCGGTAATGCTGTCCGTCATCTGAAAACCCCACCTGCCGGTAATATCATAGGTGCTGTAGTCGTGCTTTACCAAATCGTATCCCCATTGCTTGTATAAAGAAATATTGTGCTTTACCCTTTCGATATTTTCGGGGATGGTGGGATCGAGCACCGGATTTTTAGGATCATCCCGTCCTTTTATTTTGGGCAGCAACAGCTTTGCATTGTCGTTGTACCTGGCGCAGAGCGCGCGCGTCCACAAGCCAGGCCGCATGCCCAGCGCCTTAATATCATCGGCCATCCGGTGCATGTCCTTAAACTTGTCGTTCGGTTTTGAAAAATCGTCGGCCCAGCCGCCGTCACCCGGCAAATACGGCGAATACTGCGCCCAACCGGCGTCGATCACTGAAAACGGCCGGTTGGCAGTATCCGTCACCAATTCGGCCATCATGGCTGTCAGCTTTTTGATCAGTCCGGCAGAATTGTTTCCGTACGCATAATACCAATCATTAATGCCATAAACCGGTTGTTTGGGCAAGATCGGTTTTTCGCACATCAGTTTGCAAAACCGGCGGGCCGTGGCAAACGGATTTTCTTCTTTATAACTTTCAGTTGTCACGATATCGGCCGCATGTAACGGCCTATCCCCTAACTCCACCCCAACGCCGCCAGAACAAGTGTCAAGCATCAATTCAAGGGCATCGGGTTTAAGCGCCCACCAGCAAATGGCATTGCACCCCGTTTTTACGCCGAAGCAAGCGGTGTGCCGGTCATCATTTAAAAGGACATACCAGGGGTTTTTGGCGCCTGCCAAGGGGCTTGCCCAGCCGGCGTCCCCGTAGATACGTTCCCAGCTATCCCCCAAAGATTTGGCGGTCGGTTTTACCTGGTAGGCCCATCTTAATTTAATACTTCTCAATTTGGCGTTCGGCGAACGGCCAATAACCCCTGTTGAGCCATTTGACTGGATAAGGGTTACTTCCACTCCGTTTAGCGAAAAAACGTTGTGATGCGATTTTTTTAATCGCATCCAGCCCGAATCCGTTTCTGCCCAAACTTCGTCAGGGTTATTAATAAAAAGCTGGCTGCCGGCAGCATAAGTAACCCTGCTGAACAACATTGCGGCGCCGGCTGTGCCAGATAACTTCACAAAATGCCTTCTGTCCATAAATTAAAATAAGTGATTGTCTGCTGAGATACAGGGAGTACTTTTATGTGAATAAAAGTATGGTTTTAAAGTATATTTTCAACCTGGTTAATATGGCATGCGCTGCAACTGTCCACTGGTTGTAAACAACCTGGCTTGCATTACACGGAAAGCTAAGCATGCAAGCGCTTGAATACTAATTTTCTCCTCCGGCATTTCATGCATTTATATCGCTTTAAGGGAAGCCAAAAAAGAAATATTTTTATCAAAACCCCACGCGGAATGCGCTCAAGATCCGCGCTGCTTGCTTTACCGCATGGGCACGAAAGCGTTGGGGTAGAACTTTGCTGTGACTTATGGGTTACCATGGCATCATTGGGTTTAAAGTAAAACGATCATGAATTACTTCTGCACAATGATTTACAATTGGTGTTAGCCAAATATATGCTAAAACCGCTTAACTGTGGCAAAAAAAATAAAATATTGCACGAAACCAAAGATGATAATAGTGAACAAAGACGCCGGGTTTAAATCGCTCCGGGTAAGATCAAAACTATATTTTGCCTCGTTTCGGCGAAGGTTAATAGAAGATTGATCGTCAAACTTTAATTCGATTTTCTGTCACAAAAATCGAATTATGCAATATATTAGCACCTTAAATACCAAAAAACCGGGCTAAAAATTAATGACTAAATTGCTTGTCATCATACCCTGCTACAACGAGGGAAATACTCTTCCGCTTATCCTGGAGCAATTACTGCAGCTTAAATTGCCGGCCCACTATCAAATGGATATCGCGGTGGTAAACGATTGCTCCAAAGATGACACCAAATGGATTGCTGACCTGTACCCGATTGTCGTTCTGGATCTTTTGGTTAACCTGGGTATTGGCGGCGCGGTGCAAACCGGGTTTTTATATGCTAAGGAAAATGGCTTCGACCTTGCCGTACAGGTAGACGGTGACGGGCAACACCCTCCGCGCGAGCTTATAAAACTGATCGATTTTTACGAAGAGACCAAAACGAACATCACCATAGGTTCGCGCTTTTTGGCTGAAGGCGGGTTTAAATCGTCTTTTGCCCGAAGGATGGGTATCCGCTATTTTCATTGGCTCAATAAAATATTAACCGGTAAAAGCATTTACGACAGCACATCCGGCTTCCGGTTGTTTGACAAAAGCGCCATCACCATCGCAGCAGCTAAATACCCTGACGAATACCCGGAACCGGCTTCGCTTGTGCTGTTTTCAAATGGCGGCCTGTCGATTGCGGAAGTACCGGTTTTAATGAGCGAACGCCTGGCCGGCCAATCGTCCATCGGCAATTTTGCGTCGATATATTATTGCATCAAAGTAACCATGAGCATGTTATTTATATATGCCCGTAAATCCAGTTGGCTATGACCCGCATACAGATCATCACTATCGCAATCAATTTTATCTTGATTGCCTACATCGCCAGGCTTATTACTAAAGGAAAACTGAGAGAGGAATATGCTATCGTTTGGTGTGTTTGTACACTATTCCTGATCGTTTTTTCTTTTTGGACCAAAGGCCTTGAAGTTATGTCGAAATTATTCGGCGTTTTCGACCCGCCTAACCTGGTGTTCACGGCGTTTATATTCATTATTCTTATTTACCTGCTGCACTTGTCGGTGGTCAGCTCAAAATCACATCACAGTATTACCCGGCTTACGCAGGAAATCGCTTTGATGAAGGAGAAAATGAAAAGGGAAGAACAGGAACGAAAGAAAGCATAATTTTAATTCAGGAGAAGAAGGATTTAAATGGATCAGCTAAAATGCCCGGTTTGCGGTAACCCATCCAAACTGAAGTTCAGGTTAAAATTTAATGTTTATAAATGCCCGTCCTGCGGATTGTTTACATCAGATGCCGGGTTTGATTTCTCCTTTAAATCCAAGCTGGATGAAGGTCCGCGCGAAGTGGGCCTGAAAACACTGCGTTTTGGAAATTTTTATACGATCATCGACGAGCTTCAGAGAGTTAAACCGGGCAAGCTTAGCGGACTGGAAATCGGCTCGGGAAATGGCTGGTGGTTAAAAGTTTGCCAGGAAAAAGGCATTACCTGCACCGGCGTTGAGCCCGAAAAATCATTCGTAGCTTATCATGAAGAAAACGGGCTGAATGTTTTTTACGGATTTTATCCTAACGAGGCAATAAAAAGTGAAGCCGGTTACGATTTTATCATTTTTAATGATGTGTTTGAGCATATAAAAGACCTGGACGATCTGATAGCGGCGCTAAAGCAAGACCTTGCGCCTGGAGGCATCCTGATCATTAACCTGCCTATGAGCGATGGCTTTTTTTATCGCACAGCCGTATTGTTAAACAAATTCGGCATCAAATCCTACCTCGAAAGATTGTGGCAGTTCTATTTCCATAGCCCGCACATGAATTATTTTAACCAAAAAAATCTAAAAATGCTGCTGGGCAGGCATGGATTTAATAACATTGCTGATTTTAAACTCAACTCCGTTGATTTTAAAACCGTTAAAGAAAGAATTCGGGCTGACGGCGATGTGGGCAAGCTCAAAGCCTTGTTTTTAACAACCGGGATAGCTATGTTGAAACCTGTTATCGCTGCTTCGAAACCAGATGTAAGGGCATTTTTCTTTGTTAAGGAGAAATAGCATTCATTGCGTGTTAGCGATTGAAAACGAAGGGAGCACGTGCTTCTAAAGCGGTGGGCGGTGCGATTCCCACACCGAAAGCACTAACATACGAATGCACTAAATCCGCCTACAATTAAATTAAAAGTTTGGGTATTAACATTGCTCGACTGTGGCTAAAATCAAAATATTATAATGTATAACTGCACTTAATAAAGATTTGGAAATATCCTTCACGCAATTAGCTGTTTGAATTCCTGCTCGTCAAACAATATCCATTTTGCTCGCGCTGCTAATTGGCCTCTCGCTTTCAAGGCGTCCTTCTCTGATTTATCTCCAACGATTATTGAATGAGCACGATTATTGGGAGTCCCTTTTTTGGGTATCAACCTGAATATCGGATCATGGAGAAAGGTCTGTTGTGGATTGAGATTTAAATTATCTTGTACGTAAATACCACATATAAAATATTCACTCTCATTTTTAAACTCTTTTGTATTTGGTTTATATTGTTTTGAGATAAATTTTCGACACTGCTCTGGGGTTGCATATTTATTCCAGTCACACGATAATTCCGGGTCTCTAAAATTATTGGCTGACGGCCGCAACGTCGTTTGTGAAATCATATTAAATTTCACTTGCCTGTATAACACTGAATCTAAAGTGATTTTTTCAGTTGGATAGATTAGAGAGGTAAGTAGTAAATTGGCCCTGGACGTAATTTGTGTTAATTTGACCATTCGCATCAAAAATTACCTTATTATCTTCTTTGAATTCACCATAATAAAAAGCAATATCTTCCTCGGTGTTTTTAAAATTAATTAAAAAATATGCGTTTTCAAAATTCCATTCCAAATCGACAGACCCATCGCCAACAGCATTTATGTCTGGTGTTCTTAGTGCCTTATTGCAAACATCAAAAACGCTTTCCGCGTAGTCCCTCAAAAAGTTTGTTGCCCTCTCAAAAATCGTCGGATTAACAGGGATTCCACCATTATCATCCCAATTATTTTTATAGTCCAAAATTCTTTTAGATGAATTTATTCTGTCTTCAATTTCAATTAAATAGGAGGGCAATGCAGGCTCGTTAGCTATTTGTAAAACTCCGTCCGGAGCAAATAATGACTTATCATTTTTTGAAGGCAAGATATATCGTCCACCCCCATTGGAATAAAATGGGCGTTTGTTATAAGATGACTTCTTTTCATTTACGTATAACACGAATTCGTATGATGGTTTTATTGCGGGAGTTGGCATATTATGCTAAGTCAATGATATCTATCGTATGTTTATTTTCACGAATGATGCGATCTTTTTCAATTGCCCTGTCAATGACAGTTCTCATTTTTTTTAAATCAGCCAAATCCATTGCAGCAAAAAAATTTAAAGTGCCTTCAGGATTATAACATTCTAATTTTAGATTATGGACAACAACAGCATATTTGCTATCCTTTTCCAAGTCATCATCAAAGACAAATCTTATATCACTGACAATCCTGGCTTTTCTAAAATTTATTGGATTTTCTTGTATTATATCAAATGCCTTGGAAGTTATTCTAATGTAATCATATTTTGTCAAAAGTTTAGACAGATTGATCTTTAGTTTATCTCCATCTTCTTTTGTTGCAGTGGGATTCGACTCTACATAAGACTCGGAAAAGTCACTCGAAAATTTGGGAATATTTCTATTGGACGAATCGAATATCTCAACTAAACTTACAAGAGACCGTATGATATTGTTTAACTCTATTTCAGACAGTGGCTGCAAATGAGCGGATGCCCGCCGGATTAGTCTATCAAATCTCTCGCCAATTTTTAATTCTGAAATTATGTTAGTTAAATTGTCTAATTGCAGCGGGTCTAACTTAATAATACTTTCAAATCCTGGGATGTAATCTGGAGGTACTATATAATGCGCCATTTGATAAAAGAGATTTAACGGGATAGTTGTTGATTATTCTGGCCTTTTCAAACGTAAGTAAACATAATAAACTTAACTGTTAAAGTTTGTTAAAGTTTTTAACATCTTAACTTACAAAGTTAAGCATTTTCAACCTATTTAGCCCAAAAGCATTCCGTATGCCAATAATTTTATAGAGATCACCCTGTTTGGTGCTCAGTTTCCAAAAGCGATGCTCTGGAATAAAAACGATTTCGCCTTATTTGGGTGCATCTCTAGAAGTTAATGCCATATCGAAAAGGAGTTGCCTAGTGTTCGCATTTTTCAATTAAGTACAGTTTGAATGTTTAGAATTTTCAATTGCTAAACACAGAATTCATTTTATTTTTTCACGGTGTACCGGCCTTTTATCGCTTCCGCAAGATTATTTTTCAGGAATTGATTATTGGGATTGGATTGTAATCCTTTTTTTGCGGCCGCGATAGCTTCATCGTATTTGCCCATCTTGTTATACGATGCGCAGATGTTATTGTAAGCCAGGTCATAACCCGGTTTCAACGCAAGGGCTTTATTGCAAGCGTCGATACAGTCCTGGTAGCGTTTGTTGTTAAAATAGTAGAGGCTCAGATTGATATAACCGGCGGCGGTCAGATCAGCCGATTTTGGCCCCTGGCTTTTGAGCTCCCGTTCTGCCGAGTCCAGGTTATTTTTTGCGAGCATAAAGGCCGGCTTCAACTGCAGGGCCTGTTTAAGGGCATCAATCGCCCTGTCGTACTGCTTCAGTTTGAGACAGGCCGCGCCGATGTTATTATACGCCTCGGCATATTTCGGATTGATATTAATAGCTTCCTGTGCGGTTGTGATGCATTGCTCATACCGCCCGAACTGGTAGTCGAGTACGCTTAAATCGGTGAATTTTGCGTAGTCGGGGTGCAGCCTTATTTTTTCGTCAACCACATCCAGCTCGTTTTCCTTTTTGTTGGCCGCTTCCAGGTAGTTGATCACATCGGGATTTTGAGGAAAAAGCGCCAGGCTTTGCTGCGCCAGCGTTTTTAACTTGTCCCAGTCTGCAGTCATCGAATAGATGGTCATCAGCAATGCCCGGGCTTCGATATCAAGCGGCGAAACGGTAATCGCTTTTTGCAGCAGCGGTATCGCCTCGGTAAAGCGCCATTGTTTTATTAAAAACCGGCCATAAAAAGTCAGGGGGTCAGGATAGTTGCTGCCCAGTTTTACGCCCGCTTTGTAATAATTCTCGGCGAGCACCAAATCACCTTCATTTTCTTTTACAAGCCCAAGGTTGGTATAAACCGACGAGTACTCCGGTGTGATCTTTTCTGCCAGCTTTAAATATTTTTCGGCGCCGTAAAAATCCGACCGGCCATACAACGCCAGAGCATAATTCATCAGCCCCCTGCCATTTTCAGGGCTTTTTATGGTTACATCGCGCCACAAGCTTTCCTCGGTATGCCAAACGATATTGCGTTGCCAGGTACCATAAGCGTAGGCGGCCAATATCAAGGCTATCACTGTAAAAACCAGTTCTTTCCTTACCCCCGAAAGGTACCTCACATAAAGCAAACCAAGCGCCCAGCTTATGCTCATAACCAGGCCGACGAAAGGGAAATACATGCGATGGTCATTCAATACCTCGCCAAGCGGAATGACACTGGAAGTTGGGACCAACGCCAAAAAGAACCAGATTATGCCAAAGCTGATGGGCCGCAACCGCGTTTTTTTGGATGCATAAATGGCAACAACCAACATCGCCAGGATAAAGGCGCAGCCGGCAATAAAGCGAATATCCCAAACGGACGGCAGTAATTTCCAGTCGGTATCTGCGCTGAGACTTGTGGGCAGGAAAAACTCGGCGAAATAATGAAGGATGACAAAGGGTTGCGTAATGAGGTATTGTATGGCCGATGCGCCGCCGGGTTCCCAGGTTTTTGGGGTCATTTTACCGGTAAACACGTACATCACCGTACAGAATAGGATCGATGGCAGTGTTTTAACAAATACGCCCCAAATTTGCTTAAAGCGGCTTTTTTTGAACAACTCGTTCAACCCGATCTTTTCCTCAAAAAACAAAATATAAAAGAACAGGATGGGCGCAAACATTACAGCGGTGGGTTTGCACAGGGCGCCGATGCCAACCGCAATTAAATACAAGTATGTTTTTCTGCAAAAGGGTGAAAAAATGTACATCACCAGGCCCAGTAAAACAAAAAGGGTGGATTGTACATCAGTCCGCGCGATTATATAATTAACTGTTTCGGCGTTGGCGGGATGCAGCATGTACCAGGTGACTGCTACCAGCGCCACATAAACGTTTGGCCCGAACTTGACCGACCGATCGAATATCTTTTTGAACAGGAATACCATCAATATACCTTGTATAAGGAACAAGATAAAAGTTGACATTTGAAAATAGGATGGATAATAATCGCCGGCCAGCCAGTAATCAACAGCTAACGAAAGTACAGTTACCGGCCTGTAAGCCTGGTTTTGCGGTAATACGCTGCTGGTGCGTCCGTCGGTAAAAAAGCGCGGGGTATTTTTTAGCGTGCGGATATTGGCATTATTTACGATGGTATGAAAATCGTCGAAATGAAAGGCGTTATCAAAGTGGTTCAGGTAGGTTATGAGCGTAAGGAGCAGCATTAAACCAATGCCGGTAATTAAGGGGCGTTTCATCATTTGGAGCAACCGCGCTTATGCAAGTGTTAGCTATTTTGTCGGCAGGTAAATATAATACACACAAATAAAACCTGTGAGCCGAAATTGAATTTAACGTTGATTGGTGGATAAATTTGCATGATGTTAATTCACTTGCGCGATAACCGCCCAACGCCAAACTGGTCGCCGGCTTTTACTATCATGCCGTTTTTAAGGTCAACTTCAACCATCTTTTCGCTGCCCACGCTGTTAAAAAATTCATCTTTAAGCGTTAAAAGCACCTTGCGTGTTTTCACATCGATCACTTCACCGCTCGACGGGTAGGCATATTTGCCATCAATGCTGAAGGTGATCCAGCCCGGCATATCCTGCAAAGGGATGGTAGTTAGCTGCTGGTAGGGCGGGGCCGCGCTGAAAACATGCAGGCGCATATTATAGCCGTCGCATAGCCACAATTCTTTTTCATCCGGCGTAAGGCCGATGCCATGACTTGGGTCGCCGTGGCGTCTTACAGGCCCGGTGTCCCAGCCTTCCACATTAATGCGGGCAAGCTTTTTGTCGGTTTTCAGATCGCCAACCTCAAAGCCAAATAAGCTGTCGATGGTTACATAAACACGGGTTTCATTGCCGTTAACGGTAAACGGGCGGATGAAATTCCCAAACGGGCCAACTTTACCGGTTACCGCATTTGTTTTGGCATCCGCAACCAATAACCAGCGCGATGCCAGGTCATCCAAATAAACATGATCGCCCGACGGCCCGTAAAGCGTATTATGCGAACGCTTAAACCCTTCGATCTTTTTTATAATATCACCGGTTTTGCAATCCAGCACGTTCCAGGTATTATTTTCGAATGAAGGCAAATACATCGTTTTACCGTCCGGCGATATCGACATGCGGTCGCAGCCGCCATCGATCTTCTTTTCCCATATTACCTTGCCTGTGCTGAGATCGATACGCTGCAGGGATTCAATGGTGCTGATATAAATGCTGTTTAATAGCACGCTCACGGCTATACCTTTTACATTGGATGGCTTGCCATCGGGATGAAAACCGCCGGTTGATATCCGTTTGACAAACCGGTGATTATGGTCCATATCAAAAACCAGCAAGCCATGTCCGCCATAGCCCATGTAGTCGCGAATGCCGGGCACGGCAACAAACAAATAATGACCGGAAAGCGGTTTACTTTTCTGCGAGCCAGTGGTTTGTGCAGACAGGCCGTCACTGATGAGCAGCAAAGCCGCGAACAGCAACAACGCAAGTTTCTTATTGGTTAGTTTCATACCCCGCTATCTTAAAAATCATGATCAAACATAGCGAGTACAGCCGATAACCGCAATCGCTGTTAAATTTTGTTTTGAACGATGACAGCGCTCTGAGCTCAATTCCATCCCTCTACACTAATCACATCTGCCTGCCGCGGGAAAACTTTTGTAGTTAGTACCCGGTGAACTTCTTCGTCGCCATCAGCGCAGCAGTCGGCTAATATAGTTATGCGGTAATCTTTATCAGCGGCCTCGCGGGTGGTTGATAATACAACACCGCTGGTCGCGATGCCGGTGAGCACGATGTGCTGGATTCCCTGCGCTCGTAATACCACTTCAAGGTCGCTGCCGGTAAATGCGCTTACCCGGCGTTTTACCACAGTAATGTCGCCTTCCTGCGGTGCAATCGCAGGCGCGATAGCCATAAATGCTTCAGGCGACATTTGCCCAAACCGCTCCCTGGCCCCGGCAAAACCTTTATTGTTTGGGCTGGCTTCCGGCGCGCCCGTTCTGAATCCAACGACAACGTAAATTACCGGGATAGCACCGGCCCGTGCTTTTGCTATCGCTTTTTCTACGTTTTCAACAAAGTCTGCGGCCGTTGGCAGCATGCCGAGGATCGCCGTTTGCATATCCATTACCAATAGGGCTGTGTTTTGTGTGTTTTCCATATGTTTCTTTTGGTCAGATGAAGCGAACTGTTATCGCTCCGGCCAAATGTAAGTATCGGCACTTTATTTTAAGTCGTTAAAAAAGCACATTTTTTTGAGAATGTATAATATATTTGCACCCTGAAAAAAATCAGAACCCGGAGAGATGTCAGAGCGGTTCAATGTGCCTGATTCGAAATCAGGTGTACTGTAACAGGTACCGGGGGTTCGAATCCCTCTCTCTCCGCCTTCGCCCGCCGAAGCTTTAGCGAAGGCGGGCTTTTTGTTCTTAATATTTTTCTGTCCCTAAGATCTGGAGCGGGCTTCGGCGGACGAAGTCCGCTTTCTTTCAGGAAGTTTTTTAATTTCGTTGAATGTGGTATTACGTTTATATCCTGGAACTAAACAATGGCAAACACTACGTTGGTTGCACAGTAGATGTAAAAGAAAGATATAAACGGCATACTAAGGGGTATGTAAAGGCGACAAAAGCACATCTGCCGCTAAAGTTGAGTTGGTGCTGCTCTTTCCCCAATCGATACAAAGCTTATGAGTTTGAGAATTATCTTAAATCCGGTTCGGGTAGGGCGTTCGCGGTTAAACATCTGTTTTAAATGAGCGATAACGAACAGGCAATAAATTGTTTTAAGCCTCCCCAACAAGGGATCAACGAAGTTAATCCCTCTCTCTCCGCCTTCGCCCGCCGAAGCTTTAGCGAAGGCGGGCTTTTTGTTCTTAATATTTTTCTGTCCCTGATATCTGGAGCGGGCTTCGGCGGACGAAGTCCGCTTTCTTTCAGGAAGTTTTTTAATTTCGTTGAATGTGGTATTACGTTTATATCCTGGAACTAAACAATGGCAAACACTATGTTGGTTGCACGGTAGATGTAAAAGAAAGATATAAACGGCATACTAAGGGGTATGTAAAGGCGACAAAAGCACATCTGCCGCTAAAGTTGAGTTGGTGCTCTGACCGGTCATTTTTGAGCAAATAATCAGACAACGATTATATTAAATTTGGTGTAAATCTAACTATCCGCTTATAGTTCAGGTAATACCGCCAGTAGCGCTACCACCTTTTGAATAAGAGATTTATCTGCAGCCGAATATTGTTTTGAGATTGCCATAGCCAGCCATTCCTCCCTTTCTTTACGGCTGTCTGCCAGCCACTCACTGCCTTTTGTTGTAATGACTGCGTAGGACTTCCTTTTATCCGACGATACGGATTGGCGGGAGATATAGCCCAGCTCCGTGAGCCTGTTAAGTACCTGTGATACATATTGCGATGATAGGTTCAGCTGTGTGCAAAGCTCCGATGGTAGTAATTGCTTGTTATCCACAAGCAATTGTATAACATTGAGCTCAGCAACCGATAGCTGTTCGGGGTTGCTAATCTGCTTCCTGAGCCTTCGGTTCATCCGGGTAACCAGGTCGCGGATGCTGTGCGCTACTTCTTTATCTTGTTCGGTAACCATTGTTTTATTTAGTGAGATATAAAGGTAAGAAATAATTATCAAAGTTACTTTGATAATTAAAAATATCAAAGTAACTTTGATAAATGATTTTGGTAATATGAAAAACAAAAAAGATAAAGGACTGGCCAGGTTTCTGGCGCCACTGGTATTGGGCAATATGCTTAACCCACTGAACTCGACCATGCTGGCTACGGCGGTGCTGACCATCGTCATGGCCTTTAAACAGGAGCCCGGTGCAGGTGCGCTGCTCATTATTCCGCTTTACTTTACTTCGGCCATCGGCCAGCCCTTAATGGGCCGCCTTTGCGATGTATTCAATCCCGGTAAGATAAACCTGTTTGGTTTCCTGCTGATCCTGTTATCCGGTATTGTGGGTGTATGTGCGCAAAGCTTTGGCTGGCTGATTGTATCACGCATGCTGTTAGGCCTGGGCAGTTCGGCAGCTTATCCGTCCTCCATGACACTGATCAGGCAACGCTATAAAGCATTGAACATGGATGTGCCGGGCCTTACATTAAGTATTATCGCTATCGCGAGCCAGGTTTCGCTGGTATTCGGGCCGTTCCTCGGGGGTATCCTGCTGGAAAGCTTTGGCTGGAAGGGCATCTTCTTTATCAATATTCCTTTGGTGCTAATCGGCCTGTTGCTGTCGGTCAAAAATAAAAATGAAGTTAAGGTGGTAAAAGCTCAACGCAACCAAACTGCCCTGCAAGTCTTTAAAGACCTGGACCCTTTAGGCCTGCTGATCTTTTGCGCCTTCCTGTTCGCTTTTTTAATGGCACTCCTTTATCCAACCTATTTGTACCTAAAAATCCCCGCTGCTGTTATCCTTTTGATCCTATTAGTAGTTGTTGAGCTCCGGCATCCTAAACCTTTTATCGATATCAAAATACTGAGCCTGAATTTGCTTTTAAATACAACCTTCCTGCGTCAGATCGGCATCAACTTTATTATTTACCTGGTGCTTTACGGCCTGCCGCAATGGATGGAGCAGTCCAAACATATCAACCCTTCAAGTGTCGGGCTGATCATGTTGCCCTTCTCGCTGACCGCAATGGCACTGAGTTTGATAATCGCCAAAAATAAAAATTACAAGCTCCTGCTGAGCACAGGTGTGCTTTGCATTATTGTAGCAACCATAGGCATCTTCCTGTTAAATACCGCCTCGCCGGTGTATTTTATTGTGAGTATCACGATAGTCATCGGGGCAGCTTTAGGGATTCTTACGGTATCAAACCAGGCAACCTTATATGCCGAGGCCCCGGACGACCAGGTAGGCATCTGCTTTGGCCTGTTTCGCACGGTAGGCTATATCGGCGCTATACTGGCCGGTTCCAGCCTGAAGCACCAGTTCAAAGCCGGGGCTACCGATGCCGGCCTGCATTCGCTGGCTGTCTTTTCGCTGATCGCCTGCGTACTGATCGTCATGTTCCTGCTGCCCCTGTTTTTCAAGCGACGGAAAGTAGTGATCGATTTAGAAGTAACCATATAATTTAATTTATAATCATGATGAACAATTCAAAAAACAGTAAAACCGTCCTCCTGGTGATGGACATCCAGAAAACGATGATGGGCTACCTGCCCGATCCGGAACCGTTATTAACGAAAATTGAAAAAGCAATTGTTTCCGCCCGAAAAGCAGGCGTAACTGTAGTTTATGTAACCCTGGCTTTTCGCGAGGGTCATCCCGAAATTCATCCGGCACATGTGCGCTTTGGAGCTATTAAAGAAAGCAAGGTGATGTTCACCCATTCCCATGAAGGCACATCGGTGCACCAGGCTGTCGAACCGCTGCCAACTGATATTATTGTCCACAAGAAACGGGTAAGCGCCTTTGCCGGCAGTGACCTGGAGATGATTCTCCGCGCCCATAAAGCCGAGTCATTGGTATTGTCAGGATTTTCGACGACCGGGGTTGTACTCAGTACCCTAAGGGAGGCAGCTGACCGGGATTACCACATGACCGTCCTTTCCGACGCTTGTGCTGACCCGGAACCGGAGGTGCATGATTTTTTAATTAAAAAAGTGTTCCCTTTTTCTGGTGAAGTATTAACAACTGATGAATGGATAGCAACTTTAAATTAAGTTAACGGATCAGGCGGGTGGCCCGCCTGATCATTTTTAAATCAATGCCAATCCCAATGATCTCTGCAATATTATCCAAATTATTGGCTTCTGTTTTTAAAGCAGTTAGTTATGGCCGGTTTCTTAAATTGGTCGTTAGTAGCCTGGATGTAAGCTTTTGCTTGTGGTCGGGCCTGAACTTAATCAGGCTAATAGTGTCTTCAACCGGGCTTTTTATGGTGAATCCTTCGGGAAAATGGGTATTTTTAATTTGCCTGTTTACCAGGGAATTGGTTGTTATTGTATTGCTTTATGTTGTTTTTGAAAAACCGGTCAACTCATGTTATAAGCTGGATGCTTACCGGTTCGGCGCTTACCTGTTTACGTTGATTAGCTATACTTTGGCGAAATATAGTGTGCAAGTTGGCTCCCTCGCAATGCAAACCGTTCTGTTTCAAAGCGGCCTGGTTGGGTACAGTTACACGCTTGTGCTCCTAAGCAGAAGGGTATACCTTTCGTTGCACTAAAACGTGCCTTATACTCATTTAATTCATTGCGCTTTAAGTGGAACGAGAAATGACAGCGTCGTTACGAAAAGTACCCTTTATTTCTTCTTATAGATTTCCCGGATACCCTTAAAATTGCAGCGATGTGTTCTAACCGGCTCCTTTGATCCTCGCTGAATTCAATATCAAAAACAGATAAAATACTTATAATCAAGAAATTACAGGCTTTTGTTTTTACGTCAAAACCCTATTTTAGTCACCAAATCGCATAAAAAAAGGGCGTATTGGTCCACTTAGAATTATTTAGCGGACTCAGTTTGATACTGTTGCTCTCGTCTTTACGGCTAACAATAATTTGGATATGCATTTGTTCACCAGGCTTTACGTCTCCTTTTTTTAAATAAAAAAGCAAGCTGAATGTAGTTTTCATACGTTTTTAAAGCGTTAAAAAGTGAAACAAAAACCAATTGGGGCTTAAGTGCCTGTTTGCTAATTATTTCCGGTATCTTTAGCATAACATTAAAATCATGTCTGGCCGTATCGTGAAAAAGTACTTTTTTCTGCTATTTTTTGTAGTTGCCGGTCAATCTGGTATTGCGCAATCGGGCCATATAAAATTTGAGCATTTAACAGAAAAAGACGGATTGCCTTCGCGCGATGGCTCGCAGGAGGTTGATATTAACTTTGTGCAGCAGGATGACCAGGGTTATGTATGGATTAGTACCCCGGATGGTTTGGTGCGTTATAATGCTATAAACTCCGGGTCTACCCGCTCGGGGTTGACAAGGATAAATATGTTTACAACAATGCCGTATATGGCATGATATCCGATGAGAACAAAATCTATGGTTTCATGTTGGGAACAATTTGCGCCAGGTATAACCGTTCCTCAGATAGCTTTACAATGTACAAGTATCCTAACCAGGTGTGCAATACTTTTGTTACCCCATTTTTCTATTTTGCACACGGAATGACCTTAAAATATTAATTTCGGTACAATGAAACAACAGTGGCAAATATTATGGCATACACTTTTTTGGTCCGTTATTATGCTTTGCGTTTGGCTTTTTGCCCTCAGCAATACCAAAATGAACACGACAGAATTGCTGATTATATTTTTACTGTATCCTATAATAAACATCAGTTTGTTTTACCTGAACTACCTGGCGTTAATCCCCCGGTTTTTAGCTAAAAAACGATATCGAACCTATGCAATTACCATAATCATCGCTATTGTTTTGTATGGTTTTGGCAAGTATGGCGTCGCGTTGGTTTATAAGCAGTATATATTGGCGCGTGTAAAAGGTCATGAACTTGGTTTCGGATCCTATTTTTTGAGCACCGTATTTACCAGCTTCTTTTTTTTATTTTTAAGCGCTGCATTAAAGTTTACCACTGATTGGTTTTTGAATGGACGAATCCACCGCGACCTGGAAAATCAGCGACTCAGCGCCGAACTGGCATACTTTAAAATAAGGTCGGATATTGCTGCCGACTTTCATGACGAACTGGGTTCAACCTTAAGCAGTATTGCATTATACAGCGAAATGGCTATATCGGATAGTTCAGCCGACATGCGTACAAAAAGCATCTTATCCCTCATCGGCGAATCGTCCCGCGGCACGATATCGGCCATGCAGGATATGATCTGGACCATCCAGCCAAAAAACGATAGTATGCAGGAAGTTATTTACCGGATGCGCGAGTACGCTTACCCCCTGGCGGAATTGAAAAACATCAGCCTTACATTTGCTGTTTCTGAAGACGTGCAGGCGATGATTTTACCCATGGAGATAAGAAAAAATATTTATCTCATCTTTAAGGAGGCGCTGAATAACGCTTTCAAATATGCTGCGGCTTCTACTATCAGTATCGAGCTGGTTAAGCAGGATAATGTGCTTAAATTGGAAATAGTGGATGATGGGGCTGGTTTTGATGTGTCAAACGCACGGGCTGGTAACGGGTTAATTAATATGTGTAAAAGGGCTGAGCAGGCTGGCGGGGTACTTCTCGTCAAATCCAATAAAGGAAACGGAACGGAAATCTTGTTTAGTTGCCCGGTAAATTGAATTTATCTTCCATCACCCTGAAGTGTCTTAAGGGCAGTCCCAAAATCGTTAAGAAATTTTTTTGCAGTTACGACTAAGTTTCTCCAAAAACAGCAGCTTTTCTTGCTTAAAATAGCTATTGCAAACATTTAGAATTATATTTAAAGAATCGGTGCTATTGATAACACGTATTCCAATAATGGGGATAAATTTTTATGGGCTTTAAATTTTACGTTACCTTCTTTGTGGTTATCCTTACAACAAGGGTATTATATGCGGCGAGGCTTGATAATACAAATACTTATAGCATCCACGAGGCAACAACATTTTTGCCGGTAACTCCTTTAAAGGTTAACACAACCCATAGATACCTTCATAAGAAAACTTTATTAAAAGACACGTCTTTATCGGAAGCCGAACAATTATTACTGGAGGCCGTTAATGCCAAAAACTGGAGTGCGGCCGCCAGGGTCTGCTTAAAGCTTGCCGACTTAAATAGCAACTTTAAGTCTGATGAAGCTATAAAGTATAATGTGCAAGGTGTTGAATTTGCAAGGAAAGCTGTTGATATAAACCTGGAAACGGATAATCTTATGGGGCTGGGGGCTAAATATCTTACAAGGTACGATTACGCTTCAGCGATGGAAAATTACCTAAAGGCTTTAAAGCTTTGCCTTGGGCTTAATCAAAAGAAAAAAGAATCAAGGATAAACCGAACGATTTCAGAAATTTATTTTGATGTGGAAGAATATGACAAGTCAGAGCCATATTTGTTAAAAGCGATGCAGGAAGACCAGCAAATTAATTACACATCGTCCATCGTGTTTTTTTTTATGGGAAGGTTGAAACTTGTTCAGGGGAAGTACCAGGAAAGCCTTGATTATTATAAACGATATTTAATTGAAGTGCCGGAAGAGTCTAATCGGGTCGCCCAGGCGTACCTCGGTTTAGGCAGTATATATATGTATCTACGCGACTTTGATAAATGTGCTATCTGTACGCGAAACGCCTATCAAATACTGGACTCCGTTAAAAATCCCGACTTACAAATCTATTGTAAAGTAAACTTAGGCAACATTGCCCGCGCACAACATGATTACAAACTGGCGGTACAATTTGCAAACCAGGCGCTGAAGTTGGCTCAAGCTATTAAATTTAAAGGCGCTGAAAAATCAATTTACCAATTGTTGGCTTATTGTTATTATGATACTGAAAATTACCGTTTGGCTTATATTTATACGGGGAAATATGTCGCGATCAGGGATAGCGTTAATGCCCGTACAAGCTTTGAAAGGATCCAGGTATCAGAAGCAGTATACAGGGTTGACATGGAAACCGAAAAAAATCAACAGCAAATTTTGTCGCTAAATAAAGACAATGACTTGAAAAAGCTACAGATTGCCAACCTGGTCAATAAGAACAGGATTGATCAGTTGAAAATGGCTAATTTGAATAAAGAAAGATCACTTACAAAACTTAAACTTAATAACCTGCGCCAAAAGGATTCGCTAAACCGGTTAAAACTGGAAAACTACAATAAGGCCAATGTCGTTAATGGTATGCGGTTTCAAAGCCTTAACCAGCAAAACCAATTAAAAAGCCTCGTGATTGATGTGCAACGCCGTAACCAATTACTATTAGGCATAGGAAGCACATTGCTGCTGCTTGCCTTTATCTTTTACTACCGGCGTTACCGGTTCAAAAAACTGCTCGAACTGGAAAAAATAAGGTCGGATATTGCAGCTGATTTTCACGATGAGTTAGGTTCGGCCTTAAGTAGTATCGCTTTGTACAGCGAAATAGCTATGGATGATAATTTTGCTGATACACAGCGGACAAAAAGTATATTATCGATGATTGGCGAGTCTTCACGCGGCACAGTATCAGCAATGCAGGATATGATCTGGACCATTCAGCCAAAGAACGACAACATGCAGGAGGTTGTTTACCGGATGCGAGAATTTGCCTATCCACTGGCAGAAGTAAAAGATATCTGTCTCAAATTTGATGTGGACGAAGAGGTGCTAAGGCTGGTATTATCGATGGAAACCCGGAAAAACATTTACCTGATTTTTAAAGAAGCGCTTAACAATACTTTTAAATATGCTTCTGCGTCTAACATCCTCATTAATATGACAAAACGACGTAATCTGCTCATCATGGAGATAAAGGAGGATGGCGTAGGTTTTGATTTATCGAATGCAAAGGCAGGCAATGGCCTAAGAAACATGCATAAAAGAGCGGAACAGACCGGTGGAGCACTTTTTATTAAGTCCGGCAAGGAAAACGGAACGGAAATTTTATTCAACTGCCCGGTAAGTTGAATATTTTTAAAGTAAATACAATCCGGCAAATAATTGCCGAATATAAAATTCACCAATTCAATAATTAGCATATGCAAAAAATTTTTATTTCGATATTCACACTACTTACTTGCAGCGCATCTGCCCAAACCATTCAAAAAAATGGTATCATTTATAAAGAACACCCTTACATTGATGTGGTAAACAACATAATTAGCCTTTACCCGAAAAACAGCTGGGACGAGTTAAGTAAACTTTATGCCGACACGGCAACATTTATTGATTTAAGGAATTATAAACAATACAGGCTTGATGATGCAAAAAAGTACTGGCAGAACCTGGGGATAGACCTCGCTGACAATTGGGAACAATTGACAATTGTTAAGTTAGGTTTCCCCGATGGACTTGCCTATGAAAAAGATCCTTTTAACGTAGTTGCGTGGTTTACGGTAACCATGATAAACAAAAAAACTTTAAAACGAGCCCGGTTTACCATCGTGCTAAATGATGTGTTTAACAAAAATGGCAAAATAAGCTCCGAAAGCTTTCTTTGCGATATTATGCCTATTATGGAGGCGATGAGGTAAACAAATTACTCTAAAATTATCAAGCTATCTTGTTCAAAATTCTAAAACGCATATTTATGCGTATATGGGTTAAGGGGCATTTGCTATATTTATCAACTATTGCACCGGGCTGCAAAGATTTTAAAGTGCCCGTCAGTTAAAATACATACCTCCATTTAACATGTCCCGTCCCATCCGCATTATTATTGTAGAAGACAATGTGCTTTTTCGCGGAGGGTTGAAATACCTGCTTAATTTTTCAGAAGATTTTGAATGCGTGGGTGATTATGGTACAGGCCCAGAGGGGCTTAAAGCTATAAAAGCAATCCTGCCGGAGGTGGTGCTTATGGATATTGACCTGCCTGAAATGAATGGTATAGAATGCACGCGGCTGATCAAGAAGAACGATAAAACCGCCAATATTCATGTCATTATGCTTACGATACTGGAGGATGAATATAAAGTACTGGAGGCCATTTTAGCGGGTGCATCCGGTTATTTGTTAAAAAATGCATCGCCCGAAAGCATTATGGAAGCCATCAGGCAGGTATGCGACGGGGGCTCGCCAATGTCGCCATCCATTGCCCGGAAGGTTTTTGGCTTAATGAAATTAAACTATTCGGCACCCGAAGAAAAGATCAATCTGAATAAAAGGGAAACCGAAGTACTTGAAGGTCTCGTTGAGGGGCTTACCTACAAAATGATCGGCGAAAAATATTTTATAGCGGTTGACACCGTCCGTAATTATATCCGCAGTATTTACGAAAAACTCCAGGTAAATTCCCGTTCCGAAGCTGTTGTAAAAGCAATAAAATACAGGCTTTTGTAGTTTATCAGCGCCTCACAATCAACACAAGTTCCTGCTATTACGGAAAAATGACATATACAATTAGGCATGTATATGTCATTGTATGGCATAAAATGTCTACCCAATTTTGATGGTACATACTGGTGGATTCTACCAGGCATTAACTATCAAAAATGGAAACACAAACCGACAACTTCAACCGAAATATTAACCTGATATTAAAACGTAATAACGTCCCCGCGATTTTGTTGTCGACTAATGTCCAAAAATCAATATCACGACACTTATTCTTTAATCAAAACCTTATGAAAACGTTATTTTCGAAATCAGCTGAAAACAATGGAGGCTATCCATCTGCTGTCATCAGCCCTGTAGTTTCCTGTTTTTTGAAGGAATGCCGGTTGCTGGTCATTTTCTTAATAATGGCTCTTCCTTTAAAACTATTTGCGCAGGCGCCCACCCTTAGCTATAGCAGCCCGCAAACGTATGTAATTGGCACTGCTATTACGGCGCTCGTGCCAACAAGCAGCAATATAGCGGCACAGGCTTATAAAAGCATCCCCTCAGTCATCGGCTCGGGTTTTCCCGCACTACTGGGCATAGCCGTAGATGCCGCCGGAAACGTTTATATGGCTAGCGGTGATAACGCGATTTATAAAATACCGGCCGGCAGTGGCACGCCGGTTATTATCGCTTCGGGTTTTTTATTAGCGGAAGGCGTAGCGGTAGATGCCGCCGGAAACGTTTATGTGGCTGACGATGGCAAAAGCGCGGTTTATAAAATCCCGGCTGGCAATGGTACGCCGGTTAGTATCGGTTCGGGTTTTATCAAACCAGCGGGCATAGCCGTAGATGCCGTCGGAAACGTTTATGTAACTGATTTGGGCAACAGCGCGGTTTATAAAATTCCGGGCGGCAATGGTACGCCGGTTCGTATCGGTTCGGGTTTTTTCAACCCTTGCGGAGTAGCAGTAGATGCCTCCGGAAACGTTTATGTGGCTGATTTTGGCAATAGCGCGGTTTATAAAATCCCGGTCGGCAACGGTGCGGCAGTTAGTATCGGTTCGGGCTTCGCTGAACCACTAGGCGTAGCCGTAGATGCCGCCGGAAATGTTTACGTGACCGATATAAGCTATAATGCGGTTTATGAAATCCCGGCTGGCAGTGGTACGCCGGTTAGTATCGGTTCGGGTTTTGGTTCGGATTTTAATGGGCCAACCTTTGT